>CAZOMI010000008.1:0-60648 GCA_964580925.1 uncultured Methyloversatilis sp. | reverse complement strand
GCGGGAATGACGGGTTTCATCATCAGGGGTGGCGCCTGTCGCAATGAACGTTAGGCACCCTGGCTGCCGACAGGCAGCCATCATAGCCGGAGTCAATTGCTGATGCGACGGAGTAGCGGGTCAGGTGTTGGCGCAGTGGCTGATGACGTAGCGATGCTTGCCCGATGCGCTGCGGTGAATTTCATCGACACAATTGATCTCGACAACCATCTGCTCGTCGATATCCCGGGCGATTCTCGTCCGCAGGTCGGCGGTGACTGCGGCGGGCAGGGCAGTGGCGGCGACGATATCGAGCGTGAGCTTGTCGAGGGAACTCTGGATGCACTGATATTGCTTGATCTGTGGCAGATGGGCGAGCAGGCGGTTGAAATAGGAGGGATGGATGCGCTTGCCGTTTTGTGTGCGGATGATGTCGTTGTGGCGGCACATGCCCATTTCCATCAGCGGAAACGGCGAGCCGCAGTCGCAATGGTTCGCCTCTCCCGCCAGCATGCGCCCCGAGTCGCCGATGTCGTAGCGAATGAAGGGCATCAGCCGGTTGGTCAGCGAAGTGACGAGCAGGCGGCCCGGGGCGGTCCCGGTGCACTCCTCCAGCGCCTCGAGATAGACCATGTCGGTGAAGACGTGCATGCGGCCATGGCGGCATTCGCAGGCGATGTTGGGAATTTCGCGGCTGCCATACTGGTTGAACACCTTGCAGCCGAAAGCGCGCTCGATGAGTTCGCGCTGCCATGAGCCCAATACTTCCGCAGTCGAGTAAACACCGCGCAAGGTGGCGGGCATCGCCTGCCGGGTTTCGATGACAAAGCGGGCAAATTCGGCCAGCACCGAAGCGTAACCCTGTAACAGGACCGGCCGGTAACCGCGGACCAGGGTTGCCCATTCAAGCATCTGCCGTTCGGTGTATTCAAAGGCGGCGATGGTTTTTTCCGCAGCGATGAAGTCCGTCCAGCCCGTGCCGAATACGCCGCCGATCCGGGTGTCCTGGCGGGCGCCCCAGAAATTGAGGATCTTCTCGCCCGGCTGCCAGCCGGACATCATGTAGCTGCGGCACATGCCGGCGCGCATCAGTTCGTGTTTGACATCGTCATACCAGAAGGCGAGCGGCTGGCCGGTCGAGCCGCCGGTGTGGCCGACCTTTACCTGGCTGCGTTCGAGGCCATTGGCCAGCAGATCATCCAGGCGCCCGCGGACGTCTGCCTTGCTCAGGATGGGCAGCGCACTGAGGGGCGGTGGTTCATCGTGGTGCAGCAGGGGAGCGAAGCGGTCGGCGTAAAACGCCGTGTTTCGGGTGGCGTAGGCAATCATGTCCGCCAAATCATCCTGTTGCTTTTGCAGTACCTCCTGACGGCTCAGGGATTGCGTGTGCAACAGTTCGTCAAGCAGGGCAAAGCGCTTGGGGCGCAGGCGGCGATGCAGCCAGTGACGCAGTTGATGCATTTAGCCGGCAAGTTGCCTCTGCCATGCCGCGCTGTCGGCTGGATAGCTGACAATGGCTTCAAGCAGGCCGGGGCGCCATTTTTCCCAGTTTTCCACGGCATTGATGCGCGCGTAACAGGGGGAGTGCGCGCCGAAGTTGCGGGTCACGTTGGCAATGAACGTTGTGAAATTTTCCACCGTTGCGGCATGCGTGGCAGGCCGGACCCACCAGTGCGCCGGATCGTTGAGCAGCGCCTGCAGCCGCCCAAGCTTTTCAAGTATGTCGGCATGCTGCGCGTTGTATTTCTTCTGCATGTCGGCGCGCACGGCGTCGAGGGTGGCAGCGATCACGGCAGGGGTTGGCAACTGCCGCGGAAAGCCATCCGCCGCCAGGCGTTCGATGGAAAACAGCATCACATCGCCATGGAACTGGCGCTCGAATTCGTCATGCAAATCGATGGCACCGGCAGCGGCAACGACGCCAGGACGGAATTCCGCCTGCCCGGTGCTGTGTACCGTGCGCTTGTGCAGCATCGGCAAATTGGCGGAAACGAAGCGGGCGCCGATGTCCGATTTGACGATGCGCCCCAGCGTCGGGCCGGACATGCGCAGGCGCAGTGCGGCGAAGGGGATGAAATACTTGAGTCCGCTGGGCCGGAACACATAATTGCCGGCATACACGGTGCGCGCCGCTTGTAGCGTGGCCAGCGTGTCGGCGTAAACATAATGGGATACGCGGGTCGGGTGTTCGCCGTAAAAGAAGCTGCCCAGCCGGCTGGCGAAGTGCGCGAAGCAGTCGGCTTCGCTGTGCGCGCCGGCCAGGGTGCAGCGGTAGCGATACGCCGTGGCGGCCGCCCGAAAGCCGAACAGATCGGCCATGTCATGGTAGGCCGCTTCGCCTTCGGCATGGGCGTCAGCGCGGTGATGCCGGCAGTCGCGATCCGGGCTGCTTGCCGACATCTGCTGCAGGAAAGCGATGACATCTGCGAGGAAGTTGCCGGCCATGACGGCGGGGGAAACGGGTGGGTCACCCACCACCTTGCCGGTCAGTACTTCGGCGTCGGTCCGGGTGAAGATCGCGTCGAGGTAATGGAAGAAATTGACGGCGCAGATTTCCTGGTCGCCCGCTGCCGTGGCGACCTTCACCTTGAATTCCTGGTCGCTGTCGACGGAGTAGAAGAGCAAGGGCTGGTCCGGTGCCGCGGCCGCCATCGCGTTGAGTTTGAGGTAGGCGATGTTGCGCATCACCGCCTGGCCCTTGTGCCCGAAATTGCCGTCCGTGTCGGGTTGGCAGGCGCCGAGAATCCTCACCAGTTCTGGCGCGGCTTGCTTTTCCGCGGTCAGCGACTGCAGCAGTTCGAGTTGCTCGGCGGGGCCGAAGTGGATGGCGTTCAGGCCATGCCGATTGAAGTAGCGCGCCAGTTCGCGGTGCCAGGCGATGCTGCTGGCATTGCGACTGTCGTCGGCAATCAGCACGGCGATCTTCTGGTAGGCGCCATTACTCATTCCGCCGTAGCCGAAGGCCTGGCATTGCTCGAGCAGGCTGCCCAGGCAGGCCTGCAGATGCTGCGGCCGGTCGGCCACCGGGATGACGATGATGAACTTGTGGCGTGTATCTTCCGCGGGGCGACGTTGCTCGGCGAGCATCTGTTCGAGGCGACGAAACGCTGCCTGATAGGGTTCCAGCAGGGAAGCGTTGAGTGTGCCGCCCGCCCACAGGTCCTGCTCGATGGCGGCGATGGTGGCGCGCTGCGCGTCGAGCGCGGCGTTGGCTGCGTCCGAACCCGGATCAGCGACCCGACAGGTAGCTTGGAAAGACATTTTTATCCAGCATGATTTCGATGAGATTGATCGAGGCGGTGAGATCGGCGCGGGCGAACAATGCGTCGACGTCGGCCACGCTGGCGACCTGCCAGTAATTGATGCCGAACGCCTGGGCGAGCATTTGATAATCGGGGTTCACGAAGTCGCAGTCGATGAATCTTGATGCATAGAGTTGCTGCTGGTTCTTGCGGATCAGGCCCATGCTGCCATTGTTCAATACGACCGCGTTGATCGGGATGGTGTAATTCACGGCAGTCATGAGTTCCATGCAGCACATCTGGAAGCCGCCATCGCCAAGAATCGCAAAGGTGGGACCGCTGCCTGCCTTGCTGTCGCCTCTGGCAAAGCGACCGCCGATGGCGGCCGGAATGGCATGGCCCAGCGAGGAAATTCCCGAATTCGGAAAGTAGTGGTTGCCGGGAGCGATCTTGAGGAAATGCTGGGCGAAGATGATGTTGTCGTCGAAGATCTGCGCATCCTCGGCAAAGTGGGCGGCGAGCTGCGCAAAGAAATGTTCGATCAGGGGAAACTGCCTGCCGCTGGCGTCGTTGCCGGCAATGGTGCCGACGGTTTCCCCGGCCATTTCCCGCAAACGGGCGAGGTTGTCGAGATTTTTCCGGTTTGCCCCGTGCTCATCGACATACTCCAGCACGCCATGCAGAACTTCGTGGATGTCGGCGTGGATGGCGAGATCGGCACGGAATACCTTCTCCAGTTGCGCGGTGTCGTTATCGACCTGGGCGACCTGCTTGTCGGCCAACAGCTTGGCGTCCCACATATGGCTGGTCCGTTCGTTGAATCCGGCACCGAGGAATATCACCAGGTCGGCGTGGTCAACGATATAGCGGTAAGCCTGGCCATTCGAGGTGACGCCCAGGCAGCCGAGCGACAGCTCGCCAGCTTCGCCGATGACACCCTTGCCTTTCAGGCTGGTGGCGACCGGGATGCCCAGGCGGTCGCTCAGTTCCGCTACGGCCTGCTGCGCGCCGGAGCGGATGCAGCCATATCCGGCGATGATGACGGGATGGCGCGCCGCCGCCATCATCTGGGCCAGATGATGGGGTGGTGAAAGTTCCTTGCCGGCAGTCCGGCTGCCAGCCGCCCGCTGCGTAAGCGAGAAGTTGATCCTGTCCAGCAGGTCTTCCTCGACCATCTCCTTCTGGAGGTTATAGGGAAAACTGAGCAGTACCGGTCCGCTGTTGGCCGCCAGCAGGGTCCGCGCGGCCTGGTTCAGCACCTGGGCGAGGTAGTCGGTACGTTCGACGACCTTGTGATAGCGGGTAATCCCCTTGAACAGGGCCGTCTGGTCGATGGTGCCGCCCTCGCCCGAGCTTTCCTGCAGCCCGCCCTTGCCAAAAATGTAAGTCGGCGTTTCGCCGGTGATGACCAGGATGGGCAGTTTGTCCGCGTAAGCGCTGGCAATGCCGGTCACCAGGTTGGTGGCGCCAGGGCCGGCCGTGGTGATGCAGGCGGAAATTCCTCCAGTAACGCGGGAATAACCGCCCGCCATGAAGGCGGCGCCCTGCTCGTGCTTGACCAGCACGCTCTTGATCGGCGAATCGTAAAGGCGATCATAGACCGGCAGGATGTGGGCACCGGGCATGCCGAAGACGTGGGCAATGCCAAGACGCTCCATGAACCTGACGATGAGTTCACTGACGGCTATTTTCATTTCATTCCAACAAGGCAAAATTTGCGCGCCGCCTGGAAGGTGTTGGCGACTATCTGCAAACCGCGCGATTTGAGCACAAACCGGGCCGCAGCGAAACTCCTGCATTCAGCCACCACACTGCAGCAAGGGATGATTTTCCCCTGGGAAAAACAATTTACCTACTGGCCAAGTTGCGGCATCGGCAATGAATCTCCTTGAAATTTCACTGAAAAAAGCCTAGGCAATAAGTGTGGGAATTCGATAAGGAGAGAGATCATGAACCCGCTGATTCGCCAGGATCCATTGGATGATTTTTTCCGGGGATTTTTTGTGCGCCCGGTCGAGTACGGGCTGGCTGCCGAGGCACCCAATATCAAGATTGATGTGAAAGAGCAGGACAAGTCCTTCCTGATCCACGCCGAATTGCCCGGCATCAATAAGGAGGATATACATGTCAGCATCGACGGTCCGGTGGTATCGATCACTGCCGAACGCAAGCAGGAGAAGGATGTGAAGGAAGGCGAACGGATCGTGCGCACGGAGCGTTATTTCGGCAAGGTTGCGCGCAGCTTCCAGTTGGGTCAGGATATCGACGACAGCAAGGCCAGCGCCAAATTTACCGATGGGGTGCTGGAGTTGGCGCTGCCGAAGAAGGAGGCCGCGCAATCCCGGCGCCTGAACATAGACTGAGGCGGCAAAGTCGGCGCTGGCGGGACGGCGGCAGTAGAATTACCGCCGTCCTTCCACATCCGTTGACGCCATGACCGAAAATCTGCCCGCTGCCACCAAGGCCAAGATCCTTGGCGAGGCGCTGCCTTACATCCAGCGCTTCTTCGACAAGACCATTGTCATCAAATATGGCGGCAACGCCATGACCGAGCCGAAACTGCAGGAAGGTTTCGCGCGCGATGTGGTGTTGCTCAAGCTGGTCGGCATGAATCCGGTGGTGGTGCATGGCGGTGGCCCGCAGATCGAGAGCCTGCTGAAGCGCCTCGGCAAGCAGGGGACGTTCATCCAGGGTATGCGCGTGACCGACGAGGAAACCATGGATATCGTCGAGATGGTGCTCGGCGGCCAGGTGAACAAGGAGATCGTCGCCCTCATCAACCAGCACGGCGGCAAGGCCGTGGGCCTGACCGGCCAGGATGGCAATTTCATTCGCGCCCACAAGCTGCTGCTGCCCAACAAGGACAAGCCCGAGGAGATGATCGACATCGGCCAGGTCGGCGAGATCACCTCGATCGATCCGTCGCTGATTTCCTTCCTCGACACCGGCGATTTCATCCCGGTCATCGCGCCCATCGGCGTCGGCCCGCAGGGCGAAACCTACAACATCAATGCCGACGTGGTCGCCGGCAAGATCGCCGAGGTGCTCGGCGCCGAGAAGCTGGTGTTGCTGACCAACACCCCCGGGGTGCTCAACAAGGCCGGCGAACTGCTGACGGGCGTCACGCCGAAGGAGATCGATGCCATGGTCGCGGACGGCACCCTGTCCGGCGGCATGCTGCCGAAAATCGGTTCGGCGCTCGATGCGGCCAGAAGCGGCGTGCGCAGCGTGCACATCATCGATGGCCGCGTCGAACACGCGCTGCTGCTGGAGATTCTCACCGATCAGGGTGTGGGTACGTTGATCAAGTCAAAATAGGTCCCGCCCTCCCCCGGCCCCTCCCTCGCGGGAGGGGTGACTGTTGACTCGCTATGCTCGTCTATTATTGGGCGCCCCCGTTCATGATTGGGAGCGGATTGCGGCTTTCGCCGCGTGCCGTCTCGCCTTGGCAGCCCTCTCCCTCTGGGAGAGAGGTCGGGAGAGAGGGATTGGCCCGGCGGCGAGACTACTGCGGGATGCTCTTCTCCCTTTCCCCTTGGAGGTGGATGGGTCCGTCGGTGCGACTGCTAAAGTTTGCGCCCACTTACGCTGCCGAGTGTATAGAATCGCCGCCTGACATTGATTGGCCGTGCCCCCTTGGGGCGGCCCTGCGGAGGCACCATGACCCAAGCCGGCGAGCGCAAGCTACAGATTCTGCAAACCATTGCCACCATGCTGGAAAACCCGGCGGGTGAAAAGATCACCACCGCGGCGCTGGCGGCGCGACTGGATGTTTCCGAAGCGGCGCTCTATCGCCATTTCCCGAGCAAGGCACGCATGTTCGAGGGGCTGATCGAGTTCATCGAAACCGCGCTGTTTTCGGTGGTTGGCCAGATTGCCGCGGACGAAGAGCAAGGTATGCGCCAGGTCGAACTGATGCTGGCCGCGGCACTGCGTTTTGCCGGCAAGAATCGTGGCCTCGCCCGCGTCATGATCGGCGATGCCCTCGTCCACGAAAATCCGCGCCTGCAGGCGCGCATCAACCAGCTGTTCGAACGGCTGGAGGCCTCACTCAAGCAGGCGCTGAAAATCGCCGTGGCGCAAGGGGCGCTGCCGGCAACTCACGATGTCGGGGCGGATGCCGACCTGCTGGTCTGCCACTTGCTGGGCAGGCTGCAGCGCTTCGTCAAAAGTGGTTTCAAGGACGATCCGCTGGCGCTTTGGGCAGTACAAAAACCGCTATTGCTGGCGTAGCAGTTCCGCGGCTTCCAGCGCGAAGTAGGTGAGTATCCCATCGGCGCCGGCGCGCTTGAAGGCCAGCAAAGCCTCCATCATCACCGCGTCGTGGGCCAGCCAGCCGTTGGCCGCCGCGGCCTTCAGCATCGCGTATTCGCCGCTGACCTGGTAGGCGTAGGTCGGCACGCCGAACTCGTCCTTCACGCGCCGCACGATGTCGAGATAGGGCATGCCCGGCTTGACCATCACCATGTCGGCGCCTTCGGCGATGTCGAGCGCCACTTCGCGCAGGGCCTCGTCGGAATTGGCCGGGTCCATCTGGTAGGTGTATTTGTTGCCCTTGCCGAGGTTGCCGCTGGATCCGACCGCATCGCGGAAGGGGCCATAAAAGCTCGAGGCATATTTCGCCGAATAGGCCAGGATGCGGGTATGGATCAGTTTCCCGGCATCCAGCGTTGTCCGGATCACGCCGATCCGCCCGTCCATCATGTCCGAAGGCGCCACCACATCGGCACCTGCCTGCGCGTGGGTGAGCGCCTGCTTCGCCAGTGCTGCCAGTGTTTCGTCGTTCATCACATAGCCGGTGGGATCATTTGGATTGATCAGGCCATCCTGCCCATGGCTGGTGTAGGGGTCGAGCGCCACATCGGTGATGACGCCCAGTTCGGGGAATTCGTTTTTCAGCCGTGCCACGACCGTCGGTACCAGGCCGTCAGGATTCCAGGCTTCCTCGGCGCCAGGGCTCTTCCGCGCGGCATCGATGACCGGGAACAGGGCCAGCGCCGGAATGCCCAGTGTCAGCGCGCGCTCGGCGACGGGCAGCAGGCGGTCGAGACTGACGCGTTCGACACCCGGCATCGAAGCAACCGGCTCGGTGCGCCCGTCTCCTTCGAGTACGAATACCGGATAAATCAGGTCTGCTGCAGTCACTGCCGACTCGCGCATCAGGCGGCGGGAAAACTCGTCGCGACGCATGCGGCGCATGCGCGTGCCGGGAAATACACCTTTTATAATCATGGTCTTGGCTTTCAATTTCGGCTAAAAAAATACTGGAACTATTTTGTCGATTATCTATCATAGAAAGCGGAGGGTGTTGCATCCTCCCCCGTCCTCCCTCCCTGGGCGGGTGCCCTCGTTAATTACTGGGGCATTAAGCTCCCGGCTTTATCCCCTTTGGCCGGGAGCTTTTTCTTTTGCGGCTTTGCCGCAAAAGAAAAAGCTCCCAAGGGAGCCATTATGGCCCGCCCTCCCCCTGCCCCTCCCGCGCGGGAGGGGTGACTAATTGGCCGGCTACGCCGGGTTGTTGGTTTGTGTTCGCACTCAACCAAGCGCCAATAGCCTGCTCGGCTTCTTCCATCCCGGTTTTCTTCAAACTCGAAAATAGTTGCAGCGTGATCGGCACGGCGGGAAAGTCGGCGCTGGCGATACGGCGTGCGGCGGCCAGTGTTTTGGTTTGTTCCTGGCGCGTCAGCTTGTCGGACTTGGTCAGCAGGCAGTGAATAGGTTTCCCGGTAGTCGCGAACCAGCCGATCATCTGGCGGTCGAGTTCGGTGAACGGGCGCCGCGCATCCATGATCAATACCAGCCCGACCAGTGCCTCGCGCCGCGTCAGGTAATGTTCGAGCAGTCCCTGCCATTGCAGGCGCACGGCCAGGGGGACGTCGGCATAGCCGTAACCCGGTAGGTCAACCAGGGCGGCGCCGTTTTTCAGGCGAAACAGGTTGATGAGCTGGGTACGACCGGGCGTCTTCGAGACATAGGCGAGCCGGGTATGGCCGACCAGCGTATTGATCGCCGAGGACTTGCCGGCATTGGAGCGGCCGGCGAAGGCGATTTCGGCGCCGCCGGCCTGGGCTAGGGCCTGGGGTTGGGCGACCGAAATTTCGAAGCTGGCGTGGCGGAACAGGGAGGGTGGCATGAAAGCTGGCGTGGCGAAAAGGCGTAAATAATACAAGCCGGTATACAATAGCGCGATTGTCATTGCAGCAGTTCTCGGAGGAGCACCTTTAGATGTCACGGATGCCACGCTTTTTGCCCATGTCCATGTTTTCGCTGGCCGCGCTCACATTGGCCTGTGCTGTGCAAGCCAGCGAGCCGGCCAAGCCCGAGGCCTACAAGGGCGATGCGGCTCGCGGTCAGCCGATTGCCGCCACGGTCTGCGCTGCCTGCCATGGCCCAGACGGCAACAGCCCGCTGGCCGCGAACCCCAAGCTCGCCGGCCAGCATGAAGCCTACCTGTTCAAGCAGATGCAAAACTTCAAGGCGAATGCAGAAGGGAAGTCCGAGCGGGCCAACGCCATCATGAACGGCATGATCGCCGCCTATACCGAAGAGCAGATGAAGGACTTCGCGGCCTACTTCGCTTCACAAAAGTTGCTTGGCGGCGAACTCAAGAATCGCGCCACCTTCGAACTGGGCCGCAAGCTGTATCGTGCCGGTGACGCCAGCAAGGGGCTGCCGGCCTGTGCCGGCTGTCACGGTCCGACCGGTGCCGGACTGCCAGCGCAGTACCCGCGCATTGCCGGCCAATTTACCGAATACACCGAAGCCCAGTTGAAGGCCTTTCGTGTCGGCGAACGCGCCAATGATCCCAACCGGATGATGCGGATGATCGCCGTCAAAATGACCGACGCCGAAATCAGTGCCGTCGCAGACTACATCTCCGGTCTGCATTAAGGGTCCGCCCGACGTACCGACACTCCCGTCCTCCCCGCGTGGAGAGGAGCATGTTGCCCGCTGCGCACGACTGCCTGATGATCGCTGGACGGGGTGTCTGGTGATAGCGGGACCCTCATGAAACCACTCGGCATCCGCAGCCGCATCCTGCTGGTTGCCATGGTGCCGGCAGTTCTGGTGGCGCTGCTGATCACGGCTGTTCTGCTGTTCGAGCAATCCAAGCAATTGCATGTCGAGCAGCATCGCCGCCTGGCCGCACTGGCCAGGCAGTTGGCTGCCGCCGCCGAGTACGATCTGTTTGTCGGCGGGATCGACGGTCTAAGCAATCTCGTGGCTGCCGCGGTAGTCGAGCCCGACGTGCATGGCGCTGCCATTCTCGACGCCAAGGGCGAGGTGCTCGCCACGACATTGCCGGCTTTGCGTCTGCCATTGGCGAATGAAACCATTACCGGTTTTGATCCGCCGTCCGGTCCTGAACCCTTGCTGCATTGGCATGTTCAGGATATCCGCGCGTCTGGAAATGCCGACAGCGACCTGTTTTCGGTGCCCCAGAGCCGGGACATGCCACCGCTCGGCCAGTTGCTCCTGCTGGTATCGAACCGGTCCCTCACCGAGGACATGCACCGCGCCGCCGGCTATGCAGCGCTGGCGATGGTGTTTGTCCTGTTGTTTGCCGCAATCCTGGCGATGGCCATGTCGCGCGGCCTGGTCAGGGTTCTCGACAGTATTCGCGACGTCGTCGCCGGGATTGGCCAGGGCCGTACCCATTTGCGGGTGGCGAGTGCCCGCACGGATGAACTGGGCAATCTTGCCGATGGCATCAACGAGATGGCGGCGGCGGTGGCGCAAACCCAGGAGGAGTTGGCCGCGCGCATTGCCAAGGCCACCGCGACCTTGCGCCATGAGCGTGACGACGCCGAGGCTGCCGCCCAGTCCCGTAGCCGTTTCTTTACGGCGGCCAGCCATGACCTGCGCCAACCGGTGCAAGCGCTCGGCCTGTTCGTTGGTCGGCTCGAACGCGATGCTCGCCGTAGCCCGCTATTGCCGCAAGTGAAAAAACTCACGCAAACAGTGCGCAGCCTGCAAGATTTGCTTGAAATGTTGTTCGACTATTCGCGGCTCGATGGCAAGGTCTATCAGGTGGAGCGTCGGCCGGTCAGTGCCACCGAGGTCATCGGCCATCTTGTCGATAACTTTGCCGACACGGCAAAAGCCAAAGGTCTGGAGTTGCGCACCCGGGTAAGCGACTGCTGGCTGATGACGGATCCGACGATGCTGCATCGCATCCTGCTCAACCTGCTCAGCAATGCCGTGCGCCATACCCGACAGGGCGGCATACTCGTTGCCAGCCGTTGCGACGCTACGCATACGCGCATCGAAGTCTGGGATACCGGCCCGGGCATTCCGGCAGCAGCGCAGGATGTCATCTTCGAGGAGCTGGTCCAGCTCGACAATCCCGAACGCGATCCCGCCAAAGGATTGGGGTTGGGGCTCGCCATCGTGCGCCGCACGGCAGCACTGCTCGATCACCCCGTGCATCTGTGTTCGCGGGTTGGCCATGGCTCGCGCTTCAGCATCAGCATTCCCCGGGTTCCGGCGCCGCTCCCGGAAGATGAAGTCCAGGAACCATCGGATGATCCGCTGGAGGGCGCATCCATACTGTTATTAAGCGACGATCCTGCCGAACCCTCCGAGCTGTTCGCCCAGCTCGCCGACTGGGGCTGCGCGGTATCGCTGTGTGCGACCGTAGATGCCGCCAAAGACTGGATTGCCTGCAATGGCCCGTCCGCGGTACTGATCATCGACATGCTGGAAGGTGCGCCGGGAGCGGTAATGGCCCAGGCCATGCTCGACTGGCTCAGCGCCACTACCGGCCAGCCGTTGCCGGCCTTGATCATCAGCAAGGGGCCGGTTCCGGCGCTGGCAGAACCGGCTGACGGCGTACCGCGCCTGCTGTTGTCCAGGCCCTTCCGTCCGGCTCGCCTGCGTGCGCTGCTGACCCACCTGCTGACCGCACAGGAGGACTGAAGCAGCCAGGCTGCTAGCCGTCTGCCGTGTCGGGTTTGTGAAAGCGCACTATGGCGCGCCCGTCGGGGGTGATGCGGGGCGCCACCTTCCACGCGTGGCCATAGACGATCTCGAAGTGCGCCGGCAAGCGTCCGTCGACATGTTCCCAGGCTGCAAACACCTGGCGCCACTGGCGCCAGCCGAGCCGGCCCAGCAAGCCATCGCGCACGCCGAGCCGGCGCTGGTCGGCCAGGAAGTCGCGCGGAGTTTTATAGGTCAGCGTCAGCATTTCCATCTCCATCACCGGGTCGGCAAAGCCGGCCCCTACCAGCATGTCGCCGATATCGTGCATGTCGGGGAAGTCGGGCGCCGTGGCGCCAGCGCCGACTTTCGCCTGGGCGGCGCGCAGTTCCTTGAGCGTATCGGGCCCCAGCATGGCGAAGTGCAGCAGGCCGCCGGTGGTCAGCACGCGCTGCATTTCAGTAAAGGCCTGGCGCAACTCGGCCGGGTCGGATAGCCAGTGCAGCATCAGGTTCGACCAGACCAGGTCGAGGCTGTCGGCCGCCAGCGGCAGTGAGCGCACATCGGCGTTGATGCAGCGCGGGGCGCGCCCGCGCTGGCGCGCCCACCAGCCGGTGCGTGCCGCCACGGCTTGCAACATCGGCAGCGCGAAATCCACCGCCAGCGGCAGGGCGGCGGGATAGCGGCGCTGCAGTTCGCGCACCCCGTCACCGGTGGCGCAGCCGATGTCGGCGAAACGCTGCGGCGCCAGGCGAACCACGCCAAGCCGATCGGCCAGGCGCTGGCCGACCTCGCGCGCCAGCACGGCGGCGCTGTCGTAGCTGCCGGCAGCGGCCGCGAAGTCCTGGCGCATCACATCGGCACGAGGCCCAGACGCTCAAACAGGGCCTGGTCGCGCCCCGCCTCCGGGTTCTCGGTGGTGAGCAGTCGGTCGCCGTAAAAAATCGAATTGGCGCCGGCAAAGAAGCACAACGCCTGCAACTCGTCGCTCATCTGCTGGCGCCCGGCGGACAGCCGCACGAAGCTGGCGGGCATGGTGATGCGGGCGGCGGCGATGGTGCGCACGAACTCGAAGGGGTCGAGCGCCGGGACATTTTCCATGGGTGTGCCCGGCACGGCGACCAGATGGTTGATCGGTACCGATTCGGGCGGCGGGTCCATGGCGGCGAGCTGGGCGATCAGCGCGGCGCGGACGCTACGCTCCTCGCCCATGCCGACGATGCCGCCGCAGCAGATCTTCATGCCGGCGGCACGTACGCGGCTCAGCGTGTCCACGCGCGCCGCCTGGCTGTGGGTGGTCACTACCTGATCGTAGAATTCCGCACCGGTATCGAGGTTGTGGTTGTAATAATCGAGGCCGGCGGCGGCGAGCTGTTCGGCCTGTCCTTCACCGAGCAGGCCGAGGGTCAGGCAGCTTTCCATCCCGAGATCCTTGACGGCACGCACCATCTCGATCACCCGGCCGAGGTCGCCTTCCTTCGGGCCGCGCCAGGCGGCGCCCATGCAGAAGCGGCTGGCGCCGCTCGCCTTGGCGGCTTGGGCGGCTTGTTTGACTTCTTCGAGTTCCATCAGTTTGCCGCGTTCGATGCCCGTGTCGCGGCGCGCGGATTGCGAACAGTAGCCGCAATCCTCCGAGCAGCCGCCGGTCTTGATCGACAGCAGGGTGGAGCGTTGCACGGCGTTGGCGTTGTGGTGCGCGCGGTGCACGGCATGGGCGCGCTGCAACAGGTCCATGAACGGCAGTGCGTACAGGGCTTCGACCTGTGCGCTGGTAAAGGGCGTGGGCGTGTCTATTTGCATGGGATAATCGGCGGCAATTGCTTGATGAAGGGCGCTCGATCTTCCGCAATGTCTGCTGCCTTGTCAATTCTTTCGCGTCTGCGCACGGGTCTGCACCACCTGTTGCCGGCGCTGTTGCCCCAGGCTTGCCTGCTGTGCGGCCAGCAGGCCGGCGCGCGGGCGGTTTGTCCGGCATGTTGCGGCGACCTGCCGCTGCTGGCACAGCCGGCTTGCCCGGTTTGTGCGACACCCCTGGGGATGGCAGCGACAGCCTGTGGCAGCTGCCTCGCCAAACCGCCGGCTTTCGATGCGACCCTGGCTAATTGGCACTATGCGTTTCCGGCCGACCGGCTGGTGCTGATGCTCAAGTTCGGACGCCGTCTCGCCAGCGCCGACTTTCTGGCGGCGGGCATGCTGGCAGGGATGCATCCCGAGGGGGAAATTGTCATGCCGGTGCCGCTGGCCCGGCGGCGCCTCGCCGAGCGCGGCTTCAATCAGGCGGTTGAAATTGCCCGCCCCCTGGCGCGCGCCCTGCATCTGCCGCTCGATGTGGGAAGCCTGGTGCGGACACGGGAAACCGCAACGCAAAGCCAGCTGCCGTGGCGGGCGCGGCAGGGCAATGTGCGCCATGCCTTCGCCTGCAGCGCCGATTTATCGGGAAAGGCGGTAATTGTCGTCGACGATGTGATGACCACCGGCGCCACCTTGAACGCCGTGGCGCGCACACTCAAGGACCATGGTGCCAGCCGCGTCAGCAACTGGGTCGCGGCGCGCGTGCTGAAGACGCTTATCTGAGTTTTTGCTCGACTACTGATGCCATGTCGGGAGGCAGGTTGCCGACCTCCCTTGCCTTGGCATAGGCTTCCTTGGCTTCGCCAGCGCGACTCGCAGATTCGAGCGCCAGGCCGAGGCCGAACCACCAGCGACCTTCGTTGGGGCGCAGGGCGAGCGCGGCCTGGAAACGCTGCGCCGCTTCGGCCGGGCGTTGCTGCTTTTGCAGCAGGTAGGCAAACAGGCCCTGATAATCGGCATTGCCGGTGGCATGGGCAGCGTGGCGGGTCAGCGTGTCGAGCGCCGCTGCCGTGTCGCCCTGTTCAAACTGCAGGCGGGCGAGGATCGCCGCCAGGCCGGCCTGGGTGGGGTCCACTGCCAGGCCGGTTTGTGCGACCTGGCGGGCCTCGGTCCATTGCTTGGTGCCGACCAGCACGGACAGCAAGGCTTGCCGTGCCTTGACATGGGCAGGTTCGAATTCAAGGGCGCGCCGCAATGAGATCAGGGCAGCGGCACTGTCGCCACGCCGCACTGCCTGTACGCCCTTGTTGTATTCACCCTCGGCCTGATCGTGTGCGCGGCCTTCCTTGGAGCGTTTCTCGATCTGTGTCTCGACAGGTGGCGGCGGGGTGCTCGGGGCGATCAAGGTGGAGGCCGGCTTGGCTTCGCGCGGGGCGGACGGTGCTGCGGTGGGCGCCCGAGCCGGTTTGGCGGGTTCTGGTTTTGGCTTGACGATGGCCGGCGGTGTGGCGGGGGCGGGTGCAGGTTCGGGAGCAAGCGCAGGTGCCGGCAGCGGTTCGGGAAATGCCATCAGTTGGGTTGCCAGCTTCATTTCCCCACTATCGAAGGACAGGCGCAATTCCTCTTCTGCATTTTGTGCCGGGGACGGCGGCGGCGCTGTGGGGGCGGCGACCGGCATGGCCGGCGCCGGGGCGGATGGAGCGCTTGGTCCGGCGTCCATGAACAGGGTCACAAGCACAGCGGAGATCAGTGCGCCTGCCGCCATGCCCCCGACCAGCAAGCGCCACTGTTTCGCGCGGGTCACCGGCAGCGGAGGCAGGGTGCGCAATTGCGGTGGCAGCCCGGCGCGTTCCTGCTGGCTGGCGTGGCGCGCGTCCAAATCGCGCAACATCTGGTTGATTACGCTCATGTCGTTTTCGCCGGGGATGGCGCGGCTATCCACCCTGTCTGATCAATGGGGATGGGGCGCAACATAATTACCATGGCCACCACGAGGCTTGTTTTGCCCCCTCGGTGTCTTTGGCGGCAATTCTGACATGGCGCGCATCGACCTGTTGCCGCCCTTCGCCAAACGCAGCCAGCAGCGCCTTGTGCGCCAATATGTTGACCAGCCGGGGCGTGCCGCCGGACTGGCGATGCAGGGTTCTTGCCGCGGAGCGGGAGAGCAGCGGATCCCCGTTGTGCCCGGCGATGCGCAGGCGCTGTTCGACATAGTAGCCGACCTCTTCCTGATCAAGCCCGCGCAGTCGGTGATTGAAGGCGATGCGCTGCCTGATCTGGCGCGCCGAATGCGCTGCCAGCATCTCGTCAAGTTCGGGTTGACCAAACAGGACAATGTGCAGGAGCTTGCGTTTCTCGGTTTCGAGATTGGACAGCAGGCGCAGGCTCTCGAGCGTCAGTCGCGGCATGGTCTGCGCCTCGTCGATGCACAGTACGACCTTCTGATCGGTATGCGCCAGATCGAGCAGGCGCTGGTTGAGGCGTTTGACGATGTGGGATGCCTCGGGCGCGCCAGCGGATATGCCGATTTCATCGGCCACCTCACGCAGGAAGGCACGTGGCTCCATCTGCGGGTTGGGGAGATAGGCGGCTTTCCAGTCCGCGCCCAGTTCGGCAAGGAAGTTGCGGCACAGCAGGGTCTTGCCGGTACCGACCTCGCCCACCACCTTGATGAAGCCTTCGCCGCTGGCCAGGGCCAGATTCAGCAGGTTGAGCCCCTCGCGATGGCTGTTGCTGGGGTAAATGAATTCGGTGTCCGGCGTGATGCCGAACGGCGCTTGATTCAGGCCGAAGTGCGCGTGATACACCTTACTGGAACGGCACGGACAGGGGCGGCAACCCCAGGTTGCGCACGCGCTCACCGCTTTGTTCGATGTCCTTCATCCAGGCGCGATCATCATGGATGATGGTCGGTTTGAGCAGGATCACCAGTTCGCGTTTGCTCAGGCTGTTGCCGCGCTGGCCAAACAGTGTGCCGGCAATCGAGTTGACCGTGCCCGGCAGGCCACTGCGGTTATTGGTCTGCTCCTGCGTCATCAGTCCGCCGATGGCGACGATGTTGCCATCCTGCACGCGCACGATGCTGTCGGTTTCATTGACGCTGGAGGAGGCGAGCGGCAGCTTGAACGAGCCGAGCGTGCCGAGGTCGATGATCTTGTCTTTTTCGGTGACCGTGCTGACGGCCGGATGGACATGCAGAATGATGTTGCCATCGCCGTCGATCTGCGGCGTGACATCCAGCGAGATGCCGGAAAAATACGGCTGCAAGGTCAGGCTCGGCGTGGCCGTCGTGCCGGCGGCCGTGCTGGTGGTGGTGGTGGTGACGTTGGTGACGAACAGTTCGTCGGTGCCGACCTTGAGCACCGCTTTCTGGTTGTTGATGGAGGCAATGCGCGGGCTCGACAGCACGGACACCGAACCTTGCGTTTCAAGGAAATTCAGCAGTGCCGCGAAATTGGCGGTTTGGAAGGCCAGGCCGACAAAACCGCCGCCGAGCGCGGTCGCGGCGACCGCGCCGCCCAGTCCGGGCAGGGCGGCGACGCTGCTGGTCGACAGCGGACCGCCCGTTGGCTGCATGGTGCTGCCGGGCGGCACGACGCCCAGGGACAGCCGGTTGTTCTGGCCATGGAAGGTGGACCAATTCACGCCGGCCTGATACTGCTCGAAGAGCCGCACTTCCAGAATCTTCGCCTCCAGCATGACCTGCCGCTCGACCATGACCTGGGTGGCCTTGAGATATTGTTCGACGGTACGCAATTCGCCGGGCAGGGCGCGGATCACCACGACACCCGAGATGCTGTTGACCACAACGTTGCGGCCTTCGCCGCTGGCGAGGGTGCGCAGCGCATCGTCCAGATCTTTCCAGAAATTGGTGTTCGATTCGGTCGTGACCCGGCTGGTGATGTTACTGCCGCCGCCCGCCGCGCCGCCGCCCGTGCCGGCGGGAACCGGCATTGCTCCGGTGCTGGGCGTCGAGGTGGCGCCCGCCGCCACGCCGGAGCTGGAGATCGAACTGGATGTCACGCGCAATTCCGCCGCGCCCTGGCGCCGGCTCGCCAGATAATTCACCTGGAACACCCGGGTTTGCAGGGTATTCGGCTGGATCGAGATGCGGTTGCCGCGAATGGTGAACTCGTAGCCGTAGAGTTCGCGGATCGACTCCAGCGCCTCTTTGACCGTCACGTCTTTCAGGCTGACGGTGATGGTGCCGCTAACCTCGGGGCCGACCAGCATGTTGTAGCGCGTGCCGCTGACGATGGCCATGAACACCTGGGTTGCCGGGGCGCCGACCACCGACAGGTCGAAGCGCGGCTCGCCGTTTTCCTGCTTGGGCATTTCGACCACGAAGGGCATCAGCAGGGCGCGTTCCGCGCCCTCGGCGGCTTTGCGGCCGGATGCCGCCAGGGCCAGTTCCTCGCCGATCTTCTCCCGGACAACGTCGGGGCGCGGTTGGGGCGCGGTGCAGGCCGCCAGCAAACCCAGCAAAGGCAACAGGATCAGTATTCTCATTTATCGGTCTTTCGGTTCTGCGCAGCCTGCTGCGCTGGTTTTTGCGCCGCCGCGTTGGCAACTGCGCCAGCGCCGACTTTTGGCGGCGCTCCAACACGGGCGACTTTCTTTTCGGCGGCGGGGATCAAGCGCAAGGTCTCGTCACCCTGGGGCCCTCGCAGCACGACTGAATCCTCGTTGACCCTGATCAGCCTGGCTTCGCCGACCTTGCCGCCGAGTTCGACGATGTTGCCATTGATCAGCGCCGCCGGCTTGCCCCCTTTCCGCAGGATCACGGATTGTAAACCGCTGGACTCAAATACCGCCGCGCCGGCCGGGTCGCCGACGCCACCGAGGGCGGCGGGCGGCCGGGTCGGGTCGGTCAATTGGGCGTGCGCCGCGCCAGCCAGCGCCAGGAACAGTGCCGCCATGACAGGCGCGGCCGCCAGTGGCCGAGCCTTGCCGCCGGGCCGTCCCAAGGCAAGGCGGCACGCGGCGCCAGCCGCAATCCGTGCCCAAGCATGCACGGGGGCTCCCCATGACAAACGAGCGCAGCGAGCCACGGTCACCTCCCCCGCGAGGGGGAGGCCGGGAGGGGGCGGGCCTAAACGACCAGCCATATGGAATCCAGACTCAAGGTGTAAACAATCAGGGTCAGTTCGCTGACGGGGTGTTTTTTGACGGTCAGGCGCAGGTTGCCCCACAGCAGCTTTTGCGGGCTGGCTTCGAGTTCATTCACATAGGCCAGCAGGTCCGCATAGCTGCCGGCGAGCTTGATTTCGATGCCGTGTTTGTAGATGTTGCCACCAGGCAGGGACGCGGTTGTCGCGCCGGGCTTTTCGCCTTCTTTGGCGGCCGGCGGGTCGATCAGGGGCTGTGGCGCCAGGGTGTTCAGGCTGACCAGCGTCAGCCCGCGATGGCGGGTCAGCAGGGTTTTCAGCAGGGCGGTGGCCTGTGCGGGGGCCACTAAAGTCCGGTCGAAGGCCTTGAGGTCGCGCTCGGTGGCGGCCAGTTGATCGCGCAAGCGCTGGAGTTCCGCGTGGTTGGTGGCATCCGGATCGGTGTTTTGCGACTTGAGGCCGGCCAACTGGGCGTTCAGTTGTTCCTGTTCGGTCTGTTGCTGGGCGAGGCCTTTCTTGAGGCGGGCGGTTTGCTGCTGGCCGGGCTCGATCCAGAACGAGTAGCCGCCAAAAAGAATCACTGCCGCCAGCGCGCCAATGATCAGGTACTTTTCGCGCGGCTGCAGGGCGGCGAAGCGGCTTGACCAGCCCTGCCAGCGAGCTTTGAGCGGACTCGTGTCAGCCATCGGCGCGTGCCTCTTGTGGTCGATTGGGGTGGGTCGGCGGCTTGCCGTCGGCCTTGGTCGGGATCAGCATGAAATCATGAAATGGCGCCTTGGTGGTTGCCGGCGCCACCGTGGTTGCAGCGGTGGCTGGCGGGGGTGCGCCGACCGCGGAATCGGGCTTGCCTTCGCCAAGCTGCAGCGCGGCGAAGGTATGTCCCTGGAAGGCGCGCTCCCTGCCGAGTTGGCGGATATATTCAGGCAACAGCGCCGGATCGACGGTGCGCCCGCGAATTTCCATGCCACCGCCGGCAGCGAAACTGAATTCGGTGAGCCACAGCCCCGCCAGCGACTGGCGGGAAAAACCGCGCAGATATTCGGCGTATGAACCGGCCTCCGGTCCCAGGCGTTGTTGCAGCGTGGTCAACACCTCGTCACGCGCCCCCAGCAACAGCCGCGCGGCGCCGAGTTCCTGTGCGAGGCGTGGATCGGGCTTGCGAGCGGCGACTTGCTGGCCCAGCACGGTGAGCTGCGCGCGCGCGGCCTTGAGCTGTGCTTCGTTGGCCGCGGTCTGCGCCGACAGGGTCGGTACTTCGTGGCGGGTCAGCGCACCCAGCGCCGCGACGGCCAGGAGCAGCAGTGCGCCGGCGATGGCCACATTGCCAAGCGCCAGCCAGTCGCGTTGCTTTTGCAGCGCGGGGTCGAAGAGATTGATCTGCTGGCTCATGGTTAGCGGTCCCGCAGGGCCGCGCCGAGTGCCAGCCAGGCGTCGGCCTGCGCGGCGGTTTCTTTCAACCGGGGCGTCGCCGTGAAATCCATCACCTCGGCCAGGTTGGCAGCCGCCACCGGCAGCGACAGATTGCCGCCCAGATACTCGATGAAAGCCGTGCCGCCCGGCAACGGGCCGACCAGCAGGCGGGTGAGCGGAATCGCGCTGAAATTGCGGTCGAAGCTGTCGAGCGAACGCTGGATGTCGAGCAGCACGCGCTCTTGCAACACGCTGACATTGGCGCCGCTGTTACCCGTCAGTTCCGGGCCGCTGACGTCGATGTGGCGTGTCATGTAGAGCTCGCCCTGATAACTGACGGTGAGCAGCCCGCCCTTGTCGTTGAAAGCCACCAGCGCCAGGCCGCGGTTCGGTTCCTCGAACAGGGCGGCCAGGTTGCGCTGCGCCAGTTCGGGGATGTCGATGGCCGCCAGCGGCACCCTGGCATCCTGGAACAACTGGATGCGCGGCTGCAATACCGTGTGATTGGCCACCACCACCCACAGTTGCGGCGTGCGGGCGCCCTGCACGGGGATGTCCAGCACGTCGATGGCGGCCTGCTCGATGGGGAAATCCACCATTTCCTTGATGCGCCAGCGCAGCGACTCGCGCAATTCCTCGCGTGGCGTATTTTCCGGCAGGCTGGTGGGCGCATCGATTTGCAGCAATTGATACTGGCCATGCCACAAGAGCGTGGTGCAGTGGCGCTTCGCCAGACGCTTGGCGTTTTTCAGGCGCTTCAGGGCATCAAGGTCGGAGCCTTCCCTGGCGAAGCTGTCGCAGGCGACGATGCGTGGCGGCGCATCACGCGGCCGCGTCACGTCGGCCACGGTAACGCGGCCAGCGCCAAACACGATCGCCGACCAGCCCTCGCCCACCGCCTTTTCTTGCCAAAAAGTCATATCCGAACCCGAGACGCCGTATGTCCGGAGTCTATTATTGCATTCCGCGGCGAACTGCTTGAAAAGACATGAAAAATACCGCCAAATAAGCCAAGTCGGCCGTGCGTTGACTACTTGAAGCCGATGATCGGCTGATCGACCGCGAGGCTTTCGCCCGCGCGCGCCAGCAACTCATCCACGACGCAATCACGCTCGGCTTTGAGGATATTCTCCATTTTCATCGCCTCGATCCGCGCCAGCACTTCACCTGCCTTGACCTCCTGGCCTGGGGTGACGGCAATCTGGGTCAGCAGGCCGGGCATCGGCGAGAGCAGAAACCTCGACGTGTCGGGCGGCGCCTTGTGCGGCATCAGCGACTGCAGGTGGGCGGCACGCGCCGTCATCACCAGCAGGTCGGCCTGGGTACCCCAGTGGAACAAGCGATATTTGAGGCCGCGCCGTTCGACCTGCATGCAGAAATGTTCACCGTTCAAGGTGCCCTGATAGAGCGCCTGGCCAAATTGCCAGGGCGAGCGAATCGCATAACGCTCGCCAGCAAACAGCACATCCCAACCAGCCTCCCCGGCAGGGGCGGCGCTGACCGTCACCGCGTGGTCGGTGCCATCTTCTAGGCGCACGACAAATTCCGCGCCCGGCTTGTATTCATGCCCCGGCATCTGGCCGCTGATGAAGGCATTGCGCGCCAGATATTGACGATGCATGGCGGCGGCGACGCTGATCAGCATGGCCGGATCGTCGTGCGGCACAGCGGCGGCATTGAAGCCCCGCGGGTACTCTTCGGCGATCAGGCCGGTGTTGAAGGTGCCCGCCACGAAGCGCGGGTTTTGCATCAACGCTGCCTGGAAAGCGATGTTCGAGGCCACGCCGCGAATGACAAAAGCATTCAGTGCGGCGCGCATGCGGGCGATGGCCGCGGCGCGCGTGGCGCCATGCACGATCAGCTTGGCGATCAGCGAATCGTAGAACATCGAGATTTCGCCCCCTTCATAGACGCCGGTATCGACGCGCACGCTACCCTGATCATCGCGGGTTTCGGCGGGGGGCGCATACTTCACCAGCCGGCCGGTGGATGGCAGGAAGCCGCGGAACGGGTCTTCGGCGTTGATGCGGCATTCCATCGCCCAGCCCTCCAGTTTGATGTCGGCCTGCGTAAAGGGCAGCTTTTCGCCGGCGGCGACGCGGATCATCAGCTCCACCAGATCGAGGCCGGTGATGAATTCGGTCACCGGATGCTCGACCTGCAAACGCGTGTTCATTTCGAGGAAATAGAAGCTTTTGTCCTTGCCGACGACAAACTCGACCGTGCCGGCGGACTGGTAATTGACCGCCTTGGCCAGCGCCACGGCCTGCTCGCCCATGGCCTGGCGCGTGGCCGGGTCGATGAAGGGCGAGGGCGCCTCCTCGATGACCTTCTGGTGGCGGCGTTGCAGCGAGCACTCGCGCTCGTGCAGGTAGATGCAGTTGCCGTGGGCATCGCCGATCAGCTGGATCTCGATGTGGCGCGGCTCCTCGACAAACTTCTCGATGAAGACGCGATCGTCGCCAAAGGCATTTTTGGCCTCGGTCTTGCATGCGGCGAAGCCCTCAAATGCCTCATGGTCGTTCCAGGCGACGCGCAGACCCTTGCCGCCGCCGCCGGCCGACGCCTTGATCATCACCGGGTAGCCGATGCCCTGGGCAATCTTCACCGCCTGTTCCGGTGTGTCGATGGCCTCGTTGAAACCGGGAATGACGTTGACCCTGGCTTCGAGCGCCAGCTTCTTCGAAGCGATCTTGTCGCCCATCGCCGCCACGGAATAGTGTTTCGGGCCGATGAAGACGATGCCGGCCTCTTCGAGCTTCCTTGAGAAGGCTTCGTTCTCGGAAAGGAAGCCGTAGCCGGGATGCACGGCTTCGGCGCCGGTCGCTTTGCAGGCGGCGATGATTTTGTCCAGCGCCAGATAGGATTCCCTGGAGGGCGCCGGGCCGATGCAGACGGCCTCGTCGGCCATTTCCACATGCAGGGCATCCTTGTCGGCCGCGGAATAGACGGCCACGGTGGCGATGCCCATCTTGCGGGCGGTCTTGATGACGCGGCAAGCGATCTCTCCGCGATTGGCAATCAGAATTTTCTTGAACATGTTTTTCTCTCCCCGGCGCTCAAAGCGGAATGTTGCCGTGCTTGCGCCACGGGTTTTCGATTTTCTTGTTGCGCAACATGACCAGCGAGCGGCAGATGCGCTTGCGCGTTTCATGGGGCTGGATGACGTCGTCGATGAAGCCGCGCGCGCCGGCGACGAAGGGGTTGGCGAACTTGGCCTTGTATTCGGCCTCGCGCGCCGCGACCTTTTCCGGGTCGCCTTTTTCCTCGCGGAAGATGATCTCGACCGCGCCCTTCGGTCCCATCACGGCGATTTCGGCGGAGGGCCAGGCGAAGTTGACGTCGCCGCGCAGATGCTTGGAGGCCATCACGTCATAGGCGCCGCCGTAGGCCTTGCGCGTGATCAGCGTCACCTTGGGCACGGTGCACTCGGCGTAGGCATAGAGCAGCTTGGCGCCGTGCTTGATGATGCCGTTGTATTCCTGCGCGGTGCCCGGCATGAAGCCCGGCACATCGACGAAGGTGACGATGGGAATGCCGAAGGCGTCGCAGAAGCGCACGAAGCGCGCCGCCTTGATCGCCGACTTGATGTCGAGGCAGCCGGCCAGCACCAGCGGCTGGTTGGCGACAATGCCGATCGCCTGGCCTTCCATGCGGGCGAAGCCGATGACGATGTTCCCGGCGTGAGCCGGCTGCAGCTCGAAAAATTCGCCGTCATCCACCGTCTTGGTGATCAGCTCCTTGATGTCGTAGGGTTTGTTCGGGTTGTCCGGCACCAGGGTGTCGAGCGAATAGTCGAGCCGCTCGGCCGGGTCCGGCGTCGGCCGGATCGGCGCCTTTTCCTTGTTGTTGAGCGGCAGGTAGTTGAAGAAGCGGCGCAACATCAGCAGTGCCTCGACATCGTTCTCGAAGGCCAGGTCGGCCACGCCCGAGCGGGTCGTATGGGTCATGGCGCCACCGAGTTCCTCGGCGGTCACCGCCTCGTGGGTCACCGTCTTCACCACTTCGGGCCCGGTGACGAACATGTAGGAGGTGTCCTTGACCATGAAAATGAAGTCGGTCATCGCCGGCGAATACACCGCGCCGCCGGCGCACGGCCCCATGATCAGCGAGATCTGCGGGATCACGCCCGATGCCATGACGTTGCGCTGGAACACTTCGGCGTAACCGCCCAGCGCCGCGACGCCTTCCTGGATGCGCGCGCCGCCCGAGTCGTTGAGGCCGATCACCGGCGCGCCGACCTGCATCGCCTTGTCCATGACCTTGCAGATTTTCTCGGCGTGCGCCTCGGACAGGGCACCGCCGAACACCGTGAAGTCCTGCGAGAAGACGAACACCATGCGGCCGTTGATGGTGCCGTAGCCGGTCACCACGCCGTCCGACGGCACCTTGTTGTCGGCCATGCCGAAGTCGACGCAGCGGTGTTCCTTGAACATGTCCCACTCTTCGAAGGTGCCGTCGTCGAGCAGCAGTTCGATGCGCTCGCGCGCCGTCAGCTTGCCTTTGTTGTGCTGGGCGTCGATGCGCTTCTGGCCGCCGCCGAGGCGGGCCTGCTCGCGCTTTTCGTCCAGTTGCTGGATGATTTCATGCATTGCGTGGTCCTCTCAGTCGTAATCCGGTGTTGCGTATTCGTTGCTCAGGCAGCCCAGCAGTTGCAGCGCGGCGGCGGCGGGCGTTACCGTGCCGCCCTCGACCGCGGTCAGCAGTTGCGGCAGGGCCGCGCGTACGGCGGGGTGCGCACGAAAGCGGCCGCGCAAGCCCGCGTCGATCATCTGCCACATCCAGTCCAGCGCCTGGCGCCTGCGCTTGAGCGCCAGTTCGCCGGCCGCCTCCAGCGCCGCCCGATGCGCCGCGATGCACTGCCAGAATTCGGCAATGCCTGCGTTGCGGGTGGCGCTGGCCTTGAGTACCGGAGTCTTCCAGCTCGTCGAAACGGGCCGCGGCATGGACAGGGCGGCGCGCATCTGCGCCATGGACGTTTCAGTGGCCAGCGGGTCGATGTCGGCCTTGTTGAAGACGATGATGTCGGCGAGTTCGACGATGCCTTTCTTGATCGCCTGCAGGTCGTCGCCGGCATTGGGCAGTTGCAGCAGCACGAAAACATCGGTCATGCCGGCGACCAGCGTTTCGCTCTGCCCAACACCAACGGTTTCGACGATCACCACGTCGAAGCCGGCCGCCTCGCAAACCAGCAATGCCTCGCGCGTCTTTTCGGTGACGCCGCCGAGCGCGCCGGAGGACGGGCTGGGCCGGATGAAGGCGGCTGCCTGCTGCGCCAGTCGCTCCATGCGCGTCTTGTCGCCAAGAATCGAGCCGCCCGAACGCGTCGATGACGGGTCGACGGCCAGCACGGCGACCCGCTTGCCCTGCTCAAGCAGCAGCAGGCCGAGCGCCTCGATGAACGTGGACTTGCCGACACCGGGCACCCCCGAGATGCCGATGCGCATCGCCTTGCCGGTACTTGGCAGCAGGGCGTGCAGCAGCGCTTGCGCACGCAGCTGGTGGTCGGCGCGGGTCGATTCGATCAGCGTGATGGCCTTGGCCAGCGCGCGCCGGTTGCCGGCGAGCACGCCGCCGATCAGCTCGCGATCGGCCACCGTGGCCTCCATCTCAGTTGCTCCGCCGCGCATCAATCCACCCGCACCCGCACCAAGCGTCGAGTTTCATCCTAGGCGCTGTGCGGCAGGTGTGCGGCACGGATGGCGCGCAGTACTTCGTGGGCGGAATGCAGGATCGGCGTGCCGGGCCCGAAGATGCCGGCGACACCGAGCTTGCGCAGGAACTCATAGTCCCGCGGCGGGATGACGCCGCCGACAAATACGGCGATGTCCTTCGCCCCCGCCTGTTTCAGTGCCTCGATCAACTGTGGCACCAGCGTCTTGTGGCCGGCGGCCAGCGTCGACACGCCGATGGCGTGGACGTCGTTCTCGATGGCCTGCCGCGCGGCCTCTTCGGGTGTCTGGAACAGCGGGCCGATGTCGACATCGAAGCCGAAGTCGGCAAAGGCCGTCGCCACCACCTTGGCGCCGCGGTCATGGCCGTCCTGGCCGAGCTTGGCGACCATGATGCGGGGCCGGCGCCCCTCGGCGGCGGCAAAGGATTCGATCTGGTCGCGCAGTGCGGCGATTTCGTCGCGCATGTTTTCATCCTGTCCGAGCATGGCGCCATAGACGCCGGAAACCGTCTGGTGGGTGGCGCGGTGGCGGCCCCAGACCTTCTCCAGTGCATCCGATATCTCGCCAACGGTGGCGCGTACCCGTACCGCTTGCACGGCGAGAGCGAGCAGATTACCCGCTTTGCTTCCCGCTGCGTCCTGCGCTGCATGGGTCAGCGCAGCGAGTGCCTGCAATACCGCTTGTGCATCGCGCTTGGCGCGGATTTCTTCGAGACGTGCCACCTGCGCATCGCGCACGGCGTGGTTGTCGATATTCAAGGTATCGACCGGAGCCTCGTCCGGCAGGCGGAGTTTGTTTACGCCGATGATGGCGTCCTGCCCCGAATCGATGCGCGCCTGCTTCTCGGCGGCGCACTTCTCGATCTGCAGCTTGGCCCAGCCGGACTCGACGGCGTGCGTCATGCCGCCCATTTTCTCGACTTCCTGGATCGTGTTCCAGGCCATGTCGGCCATGTCCTGCGTCAGCTTTTCCATCATGTAGCTGCCGGCCCAGGGATCGATGACGTTGCAGATGTGGGTTTCTTCCTGAATCAGGATCTGCGTGTTGCGGGCGATGCGCGCCGAAAAGTCGGACGGCAGCGCGATGGCCTCGTCGAAGGCGTTGGTGTGCAGGCTCTGCGTGCCACCGAAGACGGCGGCCATCGCCTCGACCGTCGTGCGCACCACGTTGTTGTACGGGTCCTGCTCGGTCAGCGACCAGCCCGAGGTCTGGCAGTGGGTGCGCAGCATCAGCGACTTCGGATTCTTCGCACCGAACTCTTTCATGATGCGCCACCACAAGAGGCGCGCCGCGCGCAGCTTGGCCACCTCCAGATAGAAATTCATGCCGATGCCGAAAAAGAAAGAAAGCCGCCCGGCGAAGGCATCGACATCCAGGCCGGTTTTCATGGCGGTGCGCACGTACTCCATGCCGTCGGCCAGCGTGAAGGCCAGTTCCAGCGCCTGCGTCGCCCCGGCTTCCTGGATGTGGTAGCCGGAGATCGAGATCGAGTTGAACTTCGGCATGTTCTGCGCCGTGTAGCCGATGATGTCGGCAATGATGCGCATCGACGGCGCGGGCGGATAGATGTAGGTGTTGCGAACCATGAACTCCTTGAGGATGTCGTTCTGGATCGTGCCCGATAGTTTGTCCTGGCTGACGCCCTGCTCCTCGGCGGCGACGATATAGCCCGCCAGCACCGGCAGCACCGCGCCGTTCATGGTCATCGACACCGAGACCTTGTCGAGGGGAATGCCGGCGAAGAGGATTTTCATGTCCGCCACCGAATCGATGGCCACGCCTGCCTTGCCGACATCGCCGACGACGCGCGGGTGGTCGGAATCGTAGCCGCGGTGGGTGGCCAGGTCGAAAGCCACCGAAACCCCTTGCGCGCCGGCAGTCAGCGCCTGGCGATAGAAGGCGTTCGATTCCTCGGCGGTGGAAAAGCCGGCGTACTGGCGGATGGTCCAGGGGCGTCCCACATACATGGTCGCCTGCGGGCCGCGCAGGTAAGGTGCGAAGCCGGGCAGGGTGTCGGCGTAGGGCAGGTCGGCGGTATCGGCCCGGGTGTACAGCGGCTTGACCGTCAGCCCCTCGGGCGTCGTCCAGTCGAGTTGCGCCAGATCGCCGTTCGGCGCGGATTTTGCCGCCGCTTTTTGCCAGGTCGCCAGATCAGGAATTGTCACATCGGGATACTTGCTCATGGTGTACGCCCCCGCCGGTTGTCCGGCTGAATATATACGTTGTTGCGCCTGGCGCTTGACATTCTCGTCTTCGAATAATACTGTATCCATAATTATGAATGCAAGGCCTCCCCTAAATCCTCTTCCCGTAAATCCCGTTGCCGCTGCCCGCACCAGCCTGGCGGCGCCCGCGCTCTATGAACAGGTGGCGGAGCGCTTGCGTGCCCGCATCTACGCGCACGAGCTGGAAGCGGGCGCCTGGGTAGACGAACAGGGCCTCGCAGAAGAATTCGGCATCTCGCGCACGCCACTCCGCGAGGCGCTCAAGGTGCTGGCCGCCGAAGGGCTGGTGGTGCTCAAGCCGCGGCGCGGCTGCTACGTCGCCGAATTGTCCGAGCGCGACCTCGACGAGATCTTCCCGGTGCTGGCCCTGCTCGAAGGGCGCGTTGTCGAGACCGCGACACGACGCCTGGCCGGCCTTGAGGCCGGCGAGCGCCGTCTCGCCAGCGCCGACTTTTCCCGGCTGGAGGAAATTCACGCGGACCTTGAGCGTCACGCCGCCGCGCACGATATCGATCGCTTCTTCGCGGCCAACCAGAAATTTCACAGTGCGCTGCAGGAGCTGGCCGGCAACCGCTGGCTGTCGCAACTGATCGACGACACGCGCAAGTTCCTCAAGCTCACGCGGCGCGATTCGCTGCGCCTGGACGGCCGGCTCAAGCAATCGCTGGCCGAGCATCGCGCCATCCTGGCCGCCATGAAAAAGCAGGACGCCGCCGCCGCCGCGCTGCACATGCACAACCATATCCTCTCCGGCCGCGCCGCGCTGGCAAAGCTGCTGGTTCAGCCATGAGCGTGGGTGCGGTACTGCTCGCCCGCGACGGGCCGCTTGCCACTGTCACGCTATCCAATCCGGGCAAGAAGAATGCGCTCGACGCCGCAATGTGGCGGCAACTGGCGAGCATATTTGCCGACCTTGACGCGGATGAAACCCTGCGTTGCGTGATCGTGCGAGGTGAGGGAGACAGCTTTGCCGCCGGCGGCGACTTGGCCGAATTCGCCGCTGCCCGCGCCGATGTTGACGGCGCACTCGCCTATCACGATCAGGTGGCCGCGGCCTTGCGGGCCATCGCCGGCTGCCGCCATCCGGTGGTGGCCTTGATCCTCGGCCCCTGTGTCGGCGGCGGGCTGGAAATCGCGGCCGCCTGTGATCTGCGCATCGGCGGCGCTTCGGCGCGGCTGGGTGCGCCGATCAACCGGCTGGGATTCTCGATGTATCCGCCGGAACTGGCTGGCTTGCTGCAACTGGCCGGGCCGGCAACGGTGCGGGAACTGCTCCTGGAAGGCCGCCTGCTGAGCGCGCGGGCGGCCTATGAAAAGGGTCTGCTGACGCGCGTTGTGGCCGATGCCGAAGTTGTGGCCGAGGTGCAGGCCACCGCCGCGCACATCGCCGCCGGCGCGCCACTGGTCGCCCGCTGGCACAAGCAATGGATCGCGCGCCTGCAGCAGGGGGTGCCGCTCTCGCCGGAAGAATTGCGGGCTTCCTTTGCCTTCCTGAAAAGTGCAGACTACGCGGAAGGGCTGGCCGCGTTTCGCGAAAAACGGGCGCCCCGCTTCACCGGTAAATAATCCAACCCTGCGAGGAAATCCCCATGTCGCTTCCTGTTCGCGACGCTGCAGCATTGCGCCCGCGCCTCGACTGGCGCACGATCGACACCGTTCTGCTGGATATGGACGGCACGCTGCTCGACCTGCATTTCGACAACCATTTCTGGCAGACCCACGTGCCGCTCGCCTACGCCGCCGCGCGCGGTCTGCCGCACGACGTTGCCCGCGAGGAGCTGATGGCGCGCTACCACGCCCGCGCCGGCACGCTCGAATGGTATTCGGTCGACTTCTGGGAAACCGAACTCGAACTGGACATCATGCGCCTGAAGGAAGAAGTGGCGCACCTGATCGCCGTGCATCCGGCCGTCACCGATTTCCTCGCCGCCATGCGTACCGCCGGCAAGCGCCTGGTGCTGGCCACCAACGCCCACCACAAGGCGCTGACGCTCAAGATGGCGCGGACGGGCCTGGAACCGCACTTCGACGCCCTCGTCAGTTCGCACACGCTGGGCGCGGCGAAAGAGGCGCAGGCTTTCTGGGAGCGCTTGCGGGCGATCGAGAATTTCGACCCGGCGCGCACCCTGCTGGTCGATGACAGCCTGCCGGTGCTGGATGCCGCCCGCACCCATGGCATCCGCCACTTGGTCGCCGTGCGCCGTCCCGACACCCGCCAACCGGAAAAAGACACTGGTCACTACCCGGCTATTGACAGCTTCGCCGAACTGCTTGCATAATGAGAACCATTCTCATATAAGCAAGCGCAAAATGTCTCCCCCATCCCGGACGTTTCCCCTCAAGGGTCCGCTGCTGCGCGGCTCACGCCGCCCGCGGGTTGCCCTGCTGGGCCAGGTCGGCGTCGGCAAGCGCAGCATCTTTAGTGCCGCAGCCAGTACGGCAGTGCATCACGAACGGCTGGCCGGGATCGGCCCGGCTTACGAGGAATGTCAGGTTGAGGTCGGCCTTGACCAGATCTCGCTGGTCAACCTGCCCGCCATCGATACCTTTCACCAGTTGCAGGGCGATGTACCGGTCGTCCTCAAGTATCTGCTTTGGGGCGACCGTTGGCCAAGCATTGCCCGCCACGAAGCTCATCAACCGGAAAAGACTTTCGACGCGCCCGACGTGCTGCTGCTGGTGATGGATGCCACCGCGCTCGAGCGCGACCTCGAGCTGGCGCTCGAACTCGCCCAGATCGGCCGGCCGCTGGTGATCGCGCTGAACCGCATGGACGAGGCGCGCGACAAGCGGCTGTTCATCAATGTGCGCGCCCTGTCGGCAAAGCTCGGCGCGCCGGTCGTGCCCACGGTCGCCCACATGGGCATCGGCCTGGCCGACCTGTTCAGCACGGTGGTGCGCGCCGCGCGCGAAGCCCGCAGTCCGCAGCCGCAACCCCCCAGTCCCCACATCGCCGCCCACCTGCCGGCGATTGCCGACATCGTTGCCGCGGCCGATGTCGCCACGGCCTTCGGCGTGCCGCCGATGTTGCTGACGATGCAACTGGCCGAAAACGACGACTATTTTTTTGACGAACTGCGTTGCCACTTCCCCGTCCAATTCGCCGCCCTGCTGCAGGCGCGGGACGCGGCCAGCGCGGCCCTGCCACGCCCGCTGGACGACGAGATCCATGCCGACCGCCACCACCGTGCCGCGCTGCTCTACGAGGCCGTCACCCGCCCCGGCGGCGAGCACGCCCCCCCGCGCTGGCAACGCTGGGCCGACGAACTGTTCCTGCACCCGCGCTGGGGCATGGTCGGCAGCCTGACGATCTTCGCGCTCGTGCTGTTTTTCGTCTTCGAGGTGAGCGCCTTCCTTGATAGTCACACGGTCGCGCGCCTGATCGACTGGGTCGAACCCTGGCAGCCGACCGATCTCGGCGGCGTCGTCGCCCGCGCCATGCTGGATGGTTTCATCGGGCTGGCCGGCATTGTCATTCCCTACATGATCCCGCTGGTGCTGCTGCTGGTGCTGCTCGAAGAGTCGGGCATCATGCACCGCGTCGCTTTCGTGGTGGATCGCGGCTTCCACAAACTGGGGCTGCACGGCGGCGTCGCCCTGCCCTTCCTCATGGGACTGGGCTGCAACGTGCCGGCGCTCGCCGCCACGGCCGCCGTCACCCACGGCCGCGACCGCACAGTGGCTGCTCTCCTGATTACCTTCCTGCCCTGCTCGGCGCGCTCGGCCATCCTGCTGGCGCTCGGCGGGAAATACCTCGGCGGCTTCGGCGTGTTCGCCCTGTTCATGCTGGCGCCCATTGTTGTCAGCCTGGTCGGCAAGCTGCTGAAGCGCCGTTATCCGGAAACCACGCCGGGCATGATCCAGGAAATTCCGCCGTATGCCGTGCCCACCCTGCGTGCTCTATTGTCAAATACTTGGGAGCGCAGCCGCGACATCGTTACCGTCGTGCTGCCGCTGCTGGTGGCCGGCAGCGTGGTGCTGGCGCTGCTGTCGCACTTCGGCGCCGATGACTGGATCAACCTGGCGCTGACGCCGATCACGGTCTGGTGGCTCGGCCTGCCCGTCGTGCTGGGCGTGCCGATCCTGTTCGGTGTGCTGCGCAAGGAACTCTCGCTGCTGATGGTGTTCCAGGCGCTCGGCACGCAGGAACTTGACGGCGTGCTCAATATGACGCAGATCGCCACCTTCCTCGCCTTCCTGACCTTTTATGTGCCCTGCGTGTCGACCTTCGCCATGATGCTCAAGCTGCTGGGGCGGCGCGAGGCATATTTTTCAGTCGTGCTTTCAGTGGGGGTGGCACTGGTGGTTGCGCTGGCGGTGCGGTTGCCGCTGGAACTGGCCAGCCGCATTTTTTAACGCCGTCCCGCCAGCGCCGACTTTTGCGTTTGCTTGCTCAGTGCTTCAATGGGCGCGGAGCAGTGTCTGCAGTTCGTCGAGCAATGCTGCCGATACCTCGATGCCTTCGGTCTGGGCGCGCCGCTCCAGTTCGAAACGTCGATAGCCGGGCAGGCGTACCTCGGGATCCATGAGCATCGCCGCGACCAGGGTCTCGATGCGCTCGGCGAACACGTCGTTACCGGCGAGGGCACCGGGATCCACGACCAGAAATGCCTGGCCAAGGTTCGGACGATTTCCGCTTTCGGCAAAAAACGAATCGGCTTCGAAACCGAAAGCCGCGCCGGTCAGCGCGCAGCAAAGCAGTTCGACGACCAATGCCAGCATTGCTCCCTTGACGCCACCTGCCGGCAGCATCATGCCGGCAAGTCCCGCCTGCGGATCGGTGGTGGGATTGCCATCCTTGTCCAGCGCCCAGCCTGCCGGGATGGCCTTGCCGGCCTTGGCGGCCACCATCAACTTGCCGCGGGCAACTTCGGATAAGGACAGGTCAATGGTGAGCGGGAGTTGATCCCGGCGGGGAAAAACGGCTGCGATCGGATTGGTGCCGAACAGCGCACGGCGCCCGCCCCAGGCGGGCATGGCTGCCGGCGAATTGCCGAAAGCCAGCCCCACCATGCCGGCCGCGGCGACCGGTTGCAGATGGTAGGCGGCGACGCCGAAATGGTGACTGCGCGTGACGCCGGAAAAAGCTGCCCCAGATTCGCGGGCGCGCGCAATCGCTTCTTTGACGGCTAAGGCGCAAGCCGGGAAAGCCAGTCCTTCTCCGGCGTCAACCAGACAAGTCGCGGCTTTGGCGTGCATGATGCACGGCTCGGCAGTACCGAGAACGCGCCCATGCCGCAGATGACCGGCATACTGGGCAACACGCGACAAACCATGGGAAGCGAGGCCCTGCGCCTCGGCGGTAACCAGCGCAGCAGCGGTGGACTCGGCCATTGCGCTGGATGCCCCGGCACGCATGAGTGCGGCTACTGCAATTTCGGTCAAACGTTCAATGGATACCTTGCTCATGGCTAAGTCGCCACCATCGGATCGGAACAATATTCAAAATTGCGGGTGACGACATAGGAGCGGCGCAACTCAACGGGATGGTCCTTGAAAGTGTAGGCAATGCGTATGACCAGCAAGAGCGGTTCGCCAACATTTACCCCGAGCAGGGACGCGTGGCTGGCGTCTGCGCTCACCGCCCGCACCTTTTCCTGGGTGCGCACGACGGTTACGCCAAACTCTTCCTGGTAAAGCTGGTAGAGGGTGGCCGGACGTGCCTGCAATATTTTCTCGGTCAAGCGTGAAAACATGGGGCTCGGCAACAGAATTTCGTCGATCACCACCGGAGCGCCGCCAAGCGCGAGCTTGTTGACGATGCGTGGCAGCAGCGTTTTTGGCGCGACGCCGAGGGCACTGGCCTCGAATGCATCGGCCTTGGTCTTGCCGAATTCGACGAGTTCGACGTGCGGATATTCCTTGTGGCCATCCTGGCGCACGACATGAAAGAACGCGAACAGGTAGCGGTCCTGGTTGTGCGTGGAAACAAATGTGCCGCGACCCTGCTGGCGTATCAAAAAACCCTCTCCCGACAACTCGTCGACCGCCTTGCGGATGGTGCCCATGCTGACGCCGAAGCGTTCGCAGAGTCTCTTTTCGGAAGGGATGACATCCCCCGGCTTCCATTCGCCATGATGAATTGAATCAATAAGCTTGCGCTTGACCTCCTTGTACAGCAAGGCCCCTGCGGGATTGGCAACGACCGAACTGGCAACCATGATCTTGCTCCTGGCGTGGATGGAATGCTTATTATGCATAAATTATGCATTGATTTGAATCATATCACTCATTCAGGTCATCTAGTTGACTTATGGTTTTTGCTTCGTTAGTCTTTGCATAAGGCCACAGTGCGGCCGCTAGACAAGGAGATGGGAATGATTCAATTTTTGGTACATGAGGACGGCGACTCGGTCGGCACGATAGTTGTCGAGGGCGTCAATGCCGGTGACACGCTCACTGGTTGGGTCATGGAACAGGACAAGACGGTCACGATCAAAACGCTCAACGCGATTCCGATCGGCCACAAGATTGCGCTGAAGGCGCTCGAGAACAACGGCACGATCATCAAGTACGGCATCGACATCGGCCGGACCATCGCCCCCATCAAGCTGGGCGAATACGTGCACGTCCACAACGTCAAGACCAAGCGTTGGTAGGCAACAGCAGACCGCCCTTCCAACTTCCAATCCAAGGACAATGAACATGATCAACAAAGACAGCACGATTCTGGGCTACCGGCGCGAAAACGGCCGTGTGGGCGTTCGCAACCACGTCATCATCCTGCCGGTGGATGACATTTCCAACGCCGCATGCGAGGCGGTCGCCAACAACATCAAGGGCACCATGGCCCTGCCGCATCCTTATGGCCGCCTGCAGTTTGGCGCCGACCTGGATTTGCACTTCCGCACCCTGATCGGCACCGGTGCGAACCCGAACGTCGCCGCCGTGGTGGTCATCGGCATTGAAGAAGGCTGGACCAAGCTGATCGTCGATGGCATCGCCAAGACCGGCAAGCCGGTGGTTGGCCTGTCGATCGAACTGCATGGCGACCACGACACGATCATGCGTGCCTCGAAGGCCGCGCGCGAACTGGTGCAATGGGCGTCAGAAAAACAGCGCGAAGCCTGCCCGGTGTCAGACCTGTGGGTTTCCACCAAGTGCGGCGAATCAGACACGACCTCGGGTTGCGGTTCCAACCCGACGGTCGGCAATGCGTTCGACAAGCTCTACGGCATCGGGTCCACACTGTGCTTTGGCGAAACGACGGAAATCACCGGTGGCGAGCATCTGGTCGCTGCGCGCTGCCGCACGCCTGAAGTCAAGCAGCAATTCATGGACATGTTCAATCGCTATCAGGACCTGGTGAATCGCTACAAAACGTCAGACCTTTCCGACTCCCAGCCGACCAAGGGCAATATTGCCGGCGGCCTGACCACCATCGAAGAAAAGGCACTGGGCAATATCCAGAAGATCGGCAAAAAGTGCGTGGTCGACGGCGTTCTCGACAAGGCCGAAACACCCACTGGTCCCGGCCTGTGGTTCATGGACTCATCGTCGGCAGCGGCGGAGATGGTAACGCTCTGCGCGGCTTCCGGCTACGTGGTGCACCTCTTCCCCACCGGGCAGGGCAACATCATCGGCAACCCGATCCTGCCAGTCATCAAGCTGTGTGCCAACCCGCGTACCGTGCGGACCATGGGTGAGCATGTCGATGTGGACGTATCGGGGCTGCTGCAACGCGAGATGAACCTCGATCAGGCCGGCGACAAATTGCTTGAGAGCATGCTGCGTACTGCTAATGGGCGGCTTACGGCCGCAGAAGCACTCGGCCATCGCGAGTTCGTGCTGACCCGTCTGTATGAGAGTGCTTGATGTTTGATTGACCACGAGTAATGAAACAGGTCCGCGCGCCGTGCGAGGACCTGTTTCTCCTTAACGAGGAAAAATGCCATGTCATTTAAGTATTTGAAAAAGGCTGCAAAGACGCCGGAAACAGAAACCGCGACCGCACAAAAGGTCGTCACCGAGATGCTTGCCGAGATTCAGAAGAATGGCGAGAACGCCGTGCGCGAATACTCGCGCAAGCTCGACAACTGGGAAGGCGACATCGTCATGTCTCCGGAAGCCATTGCGGCCGCCACCAAGGATGTGCCTGACAGCGTCAAGCGCGATATCGAATTTGCTTCCAAGCAGGTGTATGACTTTGCCGTTGCCCAGAAGAACAGCATGCTCGAGTTTTCCACCGAGCTGCACAAGGGCGTTACGGCCGGACAACGCGTGATCCCGGTCAATGTGGTTGGCTGCTATGCCCCATCGGGGCGCTATGCGCATATTGCTTCTGCCTACATGACCGTGGCCACAGCCAAGGCCGCCGGCGTAAAAACCATCATTGCCTGTTCCAGCCCGTATCGCGGCGGCGGCATGCATCCCTACCTGCTGTATGCATTCAAGGCGGCCGGTGCGGATGTCATCATGACGCTGGGTGGTGTGCAGGCGATTGCCACCATGGCCAATGGCCTATTTACCGGCAAACAGGCCGATGTCGTGGTCGGCCCGGGCAACAAGTTCGTCGCTGAAGCCAAGCGCAGCCTGTTCGGTAAAGTCGGTATCGACGTTTTTGCCGGCCCGTCCGAAGTGGCGGTGATTGCCGACGAAACAGCCGATCCCTACATTGTTGCCAGCGACCTGGTGGGTCAGGCCGAGCATGGCCATGAAACACCCGCCTGGTTGTTCACCACCTATGAGCCCCTGGCCAAGGAAGTCATGCGCCTGGTGCCGGAGCTGATCGCAAAACTGCCGCCCATCGCCAAGGATGCTGCCGGTTCAGCCTGGCGTGATTATGGTGAAGTGATTGTGTGCTCCACGCGCGAAGAAGTCGCGGAAGTCTCCGACAAGTATGCGAGCGAGCACCTCGAAGTCCATGCCAAGGATCTTGATTGGTGGCTGGCTACCCTGACCTGCTACGGTTCGCTGTTCCTCGGTGAAGAAACCACGGTTGCCTATGGCGACAAAGCCGCAGGCCCGAACCATGTACTGCCCACCATGGGCGCCGCCCGCTATTCCGGTGGCCTGTCAGTGCATAAGTTCATGAAGATCCTGACCTGGCAGCAACTGACCCGCGAGGGCAGTCGTGACATCGGTGAAGTGACCGCCCGCATCAGCCGCCTGGAAGGCATGGAAGCACATGCGCGGACAGCCGATGATCGGATCCGCAAGTACTTCCCGAATGCCAAGCTGGATCTCGGCGCACCCGTTAAAGAGTGAGGAACTGCAAATGAGCAAAGAATCCAAGATTGACGTTCCCGGCCTGTTCGATCTAAACGGCCGGCAAGCCCTGATAACCGGCGGCAGCAGTGGTATCGGTGCTGCCATCGCCTATGCCCTGGGAAAGTCGGGCGCGTCGGTGATTCTGGCTGCGCTGGAAAATGGACTTGACGATGCTGCAGCCCAGCTGAAGGCGGCTGGTGTCAAGGTGAGCGGTACCATCGTTGCCGATCTGGGCTGTCATGACGGGATTCAAAAGCTCGCTGATACCGTAAAAACGGGCCACGGCGCAATCGACATCGTTTTCAATTGCGCCGGGGTGAACCTGCGTCAGCCGTTCATGGAAATCACCCCGAAGACCTGGGATATTCAGCTGAACATGCATCTGGCAGCGCCGATGTTCCTGACCCAGGCGCTGGCGCCGGGCATGAAGGAGCGCGGCTGGGGGCGGATCGTCAATATCGCCTCGTTGCAAAGCTATCGTGCATTTGCGAATAGCGCTCCCTATGGTGCGGGCAAGGGTGGCATTGTGCAGCTGACACGCGCAATCGCCCAGGAGTGGTCGCGTTACGGCATTACCTGCAATGCGATTGGCCCCGGCTTCTTCCCGACACAATTGACTGCCGCGGTGTTCAGCGACGAGGCCCTCGTCCGCAAGCATGCCGATCAAACGGCAATCGGCCGCAACGGTGTGATGGAGGACATCTACGGCGTTGCGGTATTCCTGGCCAGCGAAGCTTCTGCTTACATCACCGGCCAGACCATCATGCTGGATGGCGGCTATACAGCCAAGTAAGGGGGAATTTATGCACGCCCTGGTTTACACACAGCCGAATGAGGTCTGCCTGCAAGACAGGCCTTACCCGGAAATTGCCGATGGCGAAGTCATCATCAAGATTGAAGCCGCCGGCATTTGTGGTAGCGACATGCATGCCTATCATGGCCATGACCCAAGACGGAAACCCGGCCTGGTGCTGGGCCACGAATTCGCCGGCTCGGTCGTAAAAAGCCTCGATGCATCGCTTGCCGAAGGTGATCGGGTTACGGGAAATCCCTCGATAACCTGCGGTACCTGCGACAACTGTGTCCAGGGCCGCAGTCATTTATGCACAAACCGCGGCATGGTCGGCATGACCCGGCCGGGCGCGTTTGCCGACTTCATGAGCATACCGGCCGCGACCCTGATCAAGTTGCCAGCCGATCTCTCAAGTGATGCTGCAGCTCTTACCGAGCCAGCGGCAACAGCACTCCATGCCATCAATCTGGCTCAACGCGTCATGCACCGGCCACTTCAGGAGGGCAGGGTTCTACTGATTGGTGGCGGTGCCATCGGGATGCTCGGCGCCTTGTTGCTGAAACACTATGGGGTAGATCAACTGGCCGTGGTCGAGCTGAATGCCATGCGCCGGCAGTCGATAGCGGACCACGTCGGATGCGAGGTGATCGATACCACGCAGCAGGCACTGGCCGAGTCGTCATACGACCTGGTGCTTGATTGCGTGGGAGCCGCGGCTACCCGCAAAGTGGCTTTCTCCGCCGTCAAGGCAGGGGGTGTGATCCTGCATGTCGGCTTGCAGGACTGGGCGAGCGAAATCGACATGCGCAAACTTACCCTCGGCGAAATCACCCTGATGGGCACCTTCACCTACACCCTGGCGGATCTGCGGGCAACGGTAAAGGCGCTGCATCGTGGCGTGTTTGGCGATCTGGCCTGGGTGGAGAAACGCAGCCTCGCCGATGGCCCGGCCGCCTTCAGCGATCTGCATCAGGGCAAGACCGCGGCCGCCAAGGTGTTGCTCAAACCGTAGTAAAGCGCTTCGAAGTTGATCTGTATCTGTTTGGATTGCCGGTAGGGATATTCCGCACCGGGTACTTAACCGCAGTGAAATGAGGAGATACATCATGAAGACATTCAAGTTGGCTGTTACCGCGCTGGTTGTTGCGCTTGGGATGGGTCAGGTTTCCGCTGCAGATTACAAAGCCATGACCATTCGTGCCGCTACGGCGAATCCTGATGGCAGCCTTCATACGACGGCCATCAACAAGTTCAAGGAAGTCATCGAGGCCGAGTCTGGCGGCAAGATCAAAGTCCAGACGTTCTATGGTGGTTCGATGGGTGACGAACAGGCGAACGTCCGCCAGTTGCGCTCCCAGGAAATTCACCTGGCTGTCCTGGCGGTCGGCAATCTGACGCCGTTCGCCCCCCAGGCAAATATCTTCTACATGCCCTACATGTTCCCTGAAATCGGGGCCGCCTACAAACTTCTCGGCAACGAGGCGTTCACCACCAAGGTAGGCGACAAGATTGCCGCGCAAAGCGGCACGCGTCCTTTATCGTGGCTGATTGGCGGCTACCGGCACCTGACGAATTCCAAGAGACCGATTACCAATATCGACGACCTCAAGGGACTGAAGATTCGCGTCCCGCCGGTGGCCGTGCAACTGGAATCCTTCAAGGCCTGGGGCGCCGAGGCGCACCCGCTGGCCTGGTCGGAAACCTTCAATGCCCTGCAGCAAGGGGTCATCGATGGTCAGGAAAACCCTCATACCGTCAATCGCGACCAGAAATTCTGGGAAGTCCAGAAACACATCACCGAGCTGTCCTATATGTTGTGGGTCGGCCCGATGCTGGTGAGCGAAGCCTGGTACAAGGGTCTGGATGCCAACACCAAGGCGCTTGTCAACAAAGCCGCGAAAGAAGCGGCAGCCACCGAATGGAAGTGGGCTGCCGAACAGGATAGCGTCGCCAAGAAGCAATGCCTCGACAAGGGCATGACATTGAGCGTGCTTACCGATGGTCCGGTGTGGCAGGAAAAAGCCCGCGCCATCTGGCCCAAGTTTTACGAGCAGGTCGGCGGCAAGGCCATGCTCGATGAAGCTGTCGGCATCATGTCAAAGAAATGATATTGAACCAAGACAGCACTGATTAACCCGTTATGCTGGCGAAAGCCGGGTTCCTGGAAGGTCAAGAAACCTGGATTCCAGCTTTCGCCGGAATGACGAGTCAATAATGATTCGGCGCTTCCAAATCCAATAAGGAGGGCGACCATGAATAAAACATCACTGGTGCGCAAGCTGTATGACCACTTCGAGGAAGTTTTCAGCGTGGTCTGTATTGGCACCATGGTTGCCTGCCTCGTTTGGCAAGTGGGCATGCGCTGGGCGACCGGCTCAGGCATTCCCTGGAGCGAGGAACTGAGTCGCTTTGCCTTTCTGTGGGCGGTTTTTTCCGCGGCGCCGGTATTGGCCAAGCACGGGTCGCATGTCCGGATCACGGCGCAGTTTCTGCTCTTGCCCCCGCGCTACCGGCTTGGCTTCAGATTCTTTGCCGATACTTTGTGGATCATCTCCAATTTTTTTATTGCCTGGTGGTGCTGGGAGGTCGTCAAGAGCGGCCTGGAATATCCGGAACTCTCCCCCACCCTGAATATTGTCAGGGGATACGTCGAGTTGATCATCCCGATCAGTTTTCTGCTGATGAACTGGCGGATTGCCGAAGGTTATGTCATCCGCTGGCGCCAGGGCACCCTGCTCGATCTGGTGCTGGAAGAATCTGAAAAGGCGGAGGCCTGATATGGAAATTTCAACCTTGACCATCGTTTTGGTCACCTTGACTGCCTTGTTCCTGCTGGGCATGCCGATTTTCATGGCCCTGGCAATTTCTTCGGCCACCGCCCTGTTATTTGACGGCTATCTGCCGATGTCCGTCATCCACAATTCGATCTTCGATGGCCTGAACATTTTTCCCTTGTTGGCCATTCCCTGTTTTGTGATTGCCGGCTCGATCATGGAATACGGCAACATCACGAAGCAGATCATCGATGTCGTCAAGCAGATCGTCGGCCGCATGTATGGCGGCCTGGGCATCACCACCATTCTGGCCTGCACCTTCTTCGCTGCAATCTCCGGTTCCGGGCCCGGCACCGTGGCAGCGGTCGGTGCCCTGATGGTGCCGGCGATGATTCGCTGTGGTTACAGCAAGGAATATGCAGGATCCGTTGCTTCTTCGGGTGGCACCATCGGCATCCTGATTCCGCCAAGCAACCCCATGATCATTTACGCGATCCTGGCCAACGTGTCCGTCACCGGGATGTTTACCGCGGGTTTTGTCCCTGGATTCATCGTCGCTTTTGTCATGTCGTTCACCGCCTGGCTGATTGCGCGCAGACATGGTTTTCGTGGCGACACTTCCATGCCGCCTTTCAACCTGAAGGACTTCCTGCGTAGCTGCCGCAAAAGCTTTTTTTCCTTGATCACCCCAGTGGTCATTTTGGGGTCCATCTACTCCGGGCTTGCCACGACAGTTGAAGCCTCGGTGCTGGCGATCGTCTATGCGCTGTTTGTCGCGGTTGTCGTCAATCGCGCCATCAAGCCCATCCACTTGTACAAGGCCTTGCTCGAAGGTTCCATGATGTGCGGAGCGATATTGATCATCGTCGGCACCTCGACCTTGTTTGGCAAGATCATGACCTACGAAGAGGCGCCGCAACGTTTGGCTACGGCCGTGCTGAGCATTTCCCAGGACCCCACGACCATCCTGCTGCTGATTATCGGCGTGCTCATCATTCTCGGCATGTTCATGGAAACACTCTCCACCATCATCATCCTGGTGCCAGTATTGATCCCCATGCTCAACATAGTGGGCATCGACCTGATCCACTTCGGCATCATTCTGGTGCTCACCAACGAAATGGCATTGCTGACCCCGCCGCTTGGCATCAATCTGTTTGTCTCATCACGAATATCCAAGGTGTCCGTCGAGCGTCTCAGTATTGGTGTGCTACCGTATCTCGCCGCACTGTCCGTGGTAATCCTGCTAGTTGTATATTTCCCGAAGATTGCCACCGGATTGCCCTACGCGCTGGGTTTTGGTCTGTGAGTGCCGGCAGGGGAGACGCATCCGGTTAGCTGAGTAGAAAGACCGGTTCAATCATGGACCGGTCTTTCCTGAGCGGGATTCTGCCGGTTCGGGAACGGACCGGTACCCTGCCTGCAGCGTACCCCGCCGTCCCGCCAGCGCCGACTTTTTACTTGCCGAGCGCCGCGATGACTTCCGGCGGCGCCTGCACCAGTTCGATCAGCACGCCTTCTCCGCCGATGGGAAACTCGTCGCTGGCTTTCGGGTGCAGGAAGCAGATGTCGTAACCGGCCGCGCCCTTGCGGATGCCGCCGGGGGCGAAGCGCACGCCCTGCGCGGCGAGCCATGCGACGGCCCGCGGCAGGTCGTCGATCCACAGGCCGACATGGTTGAGCGGCGTGGCATGCACGGCGGGTTTCTTTTCCGGGTCGAGCGGCTGCATCAGGTCGACCTCGACCTGGTACGGGCCGCTGCCCATGGCGCAGATGTCTTCATCGACATTTTCGCGTTCCGAAATGAAATTGCCGGTCACTGCCAGCCCGAGCTGGTCGACCCACAGCGTGCGCAGCTTTTCCTTGGACAGTCCGCCGATGGCAATCTGCTGGATGCCCAGCACCTTGAAGGGGCGATTCATGATTTTCTCCAGCGCAAGAACAGATACACACCGACGACGATCATCGGCAGCGAAAGCCATTGCCCCATGCTGACCAGGTAGGACTGGCCGAACACGCCGGGATCGGGCTCGCGGAAATATTCCCCGATCCAGCGCGCGCTGCCGTAACCGATGAGGAACAGCGCCGACACCGTGCCGCGCGCGCGTTGCCGGCCCGAATACCACCACAGCAGCAGGAACAGCAGCAGGCCCTCGCCGAGCGCCTGATAGAGCTGCGAGGGATGGCGCGGCAGCGCGTCGACAAAAGGGAAGACCATTGCCCACGGCAGATCGGGTGAGGTCGGGTTGGCCACCACGCGCCCCCACAGTTCGCCATTGATGAAGTTGCCGACACGTCCCAGCCCAAGTCCGATGGGCACCAGCGGCGCGATGAAATCGGTGACCTGCCAGAAGGACAGCCCGCGCTTATTTGCGCACAGCGCCATCGCCGCCAGCACGCCGAGGAAGCCGCCATGGAAACTCATGCCGCCTTTCCAGACGGCGAAGATTTCGAGCGGATGGGCGAGGTAGTAGGCCGGCTCGTAAAACAGCACCTGACCCAGCCGCCCGCCGACGATGACGCCGAGCACGCCGTAGAACAGCAGGTCGTCGAGCGCCGCGGGTTTGAGGCCATGCCAGGGCTGCGTCGCCGCGCGGCGGCGGCCGAGCAGCAGAAAGGCGACAAAGCCGGCCAGATACATCAGGCCATACCAGCGCACGGCCAAGGGGCCGAGGCTCAGGGCAATCGGGTCGAACTGGGGATGGATCAGCATGGCGGGTCAGGCTCCACAACACTTCTTGTACTTCTTGCCGCTCCCGCAGGGACAGGGTTCGTTGCGGCCAATCTTGGGACCCTGGTGCACCGGTTGAATCAGCGGCGCCGGCGGATGGTTCACGGGCTTGTCTTCGCTGAAGCCGGCCCACCAGCCGATTTCCCTCTTCACGCTCGTCACGTAACCATTGCCGTGACGCAAAGCTTCTTCCCGGCAGGTTTCGTAGGGGCGGGAAATATGCGCCTCGACCCACGTAAGGCCGGCAATCTGCGGATCGACCAGTCCATCCGCGAACCAGCCGCGGATGCGTTCAAGCATCTCGGTGGCGCCGATGTCGGTAGCCACGGAGACCACGCTGTCGAGCAGCTCGAAGATTGCCGGCCCGGTTTCCGGCATACGCAAGCGCGCCGCCTCGGCATCGCCCAGGCGCATCAGGTAGGCAATCAAGTCAGCGCGCGCGGCATCGCCTTCGAGCACCCGCGTCATCAGTGCGTCGAGTGCCGCATTGCGCGCCCAATGGGCGGCGCCGGCATCCTCGACCAGGCCGCGCAGGGGTGACAGATCGCCATCGCACACGGAGGCCAGGCAGCGTCCGTAGGATTCGGTCACCGCGTCGCCCAGCAATTGCTCGACAACCGCCTCGGGATGATGCCCCAGGCGCACCAGCGGGGCATACGCCGACGTCTCGCGCCAGGTCGCCAACAAATGCATGGCGTAAAGATGCAATACATAGTCGGGATCCTCGCCCAGCGCCGGGTTCTCGGCCACCCGGGCAATCGACTCGACCAGGAATGGCGTCACCTCCGCGCGATGGACGTCGGCAATGCCAATGGCTTCCTCGGGAAATGGTTTGGAGAAAAGCTCGATCTGCGCACGCAGTGTGTTCCAGGTGTCGGACATGGTGAAAAGGAGTGGTCAGCGGGGCGCACAGGATACAACGCCGCGCCCATCAAAAAGCCGGCGCAGCCTCTGCGGGCCGCTTCCGGCCTGACGGCCTCCCCGCTGCGGGACGAAGTGCCCCGCAGCGGGAACCGCGGCAACCGGCCAGGAGGAGTCATGGCGGCAAGGGAAAATCGATTCGGCGAGCGGCTGCTACCTGATCTGGAACCTGCCGCTCGGCGCGGCATTGTATTTACACAAACCAGCGCGCCAGGGAATCTATATCCGTTACGGGGCAGCCCGCTCGCGCAGGGCTTCGTAGAGGTCCGCGTGATTGAGCAGGATGTCTTTCATTCCGCCTTGAATGGTGGAGGAATTCAGCGCCTGGGTGCTCATGGCGTTGTGCGCGTCCAGCGCGCCCATGATGGCATTCAGCAGTTCGGTTTTCAGGTCGGGTGAATTGGCGAACTGCTCCTTGGTGTTGTTGGTCGCCTGCTGCTGCAAGGTTTCCGACTCCAGCAGCTTGCCTTTGATGACGTTGTTCACATAGACCAGCTTGTCCTGTTCGGTAAGTTCGCCGTCGAAGAGGTTGTTCACCTTCTCGATGAGCTCGTTCAGCCAGGCTTTCTCTTTCTCCTGCACACTGCCGCTGCCGGCTTCGCTGATTGGGTACAGCTTGAGCGCGTCCCCTTCGCCCAGCGGCATGGCCTGCTTGCCGAGGTTCTTCAGGTGGTGGTGGGTCAGCACCACCTTTGAGAGGTCGATGCCCTCGCGCTCGCGGCCAAATTCGAGCAGCGGCAACAGGTGCTTGTAGAAGATGGCGCGCTTTTCGATGGCGGTGTTGCCGTAGTCGAAGATTTGCGAAAGGAAGATATAGAGCCGGATGAAGGCGCCCATGTCGCTCTTGAACAGGATCAGGGCGTTCAGCTCGTCCTGCGCGGCCTTGGTTGCGGTGGCGTCCTCATTGGCCTGCGCGGCGTTCAGTGCTTGCCGGGCAGCCTTGTGGCGCTTCATCACGCGGTCCTGCACCGGCTCCAGCGCGGCGATCAGATCGCTCTGCCTGGCGTGCGGGTAGAACTCCACCGCCACCACACGATCCACCTCGAAGTCGTCGTAGTGGCCGGTGGCGTCCAGCTTGGCGCGCAGATTGAAAACGAGGTTCGGGTCCGTGGTGGTCGCAAGTTCGACCGTGGCGTAGTAGGTCTTGAAGGCGGCCAGCACCTCCTCGGTGTCGTTCACGAAATCCAGCACGTAGGTCGTGTCCTTGCCGGGCCAGGCGCGGTTCAGGCGCGAGAGGGTTTGCACCGCCTGGATGCCCGCCAGCCGCTTGCCCACATACATACCGCAGAGCAGTGGCTGATCGAAGCCGGTCTGGAACTTGTTCGCCACCAGCAGGATTTGATACTCGTCGCCCTTGAAGGCTTCGCGGATGTCGCGGCCCTTGAGGTTGGGGTTCAATGCCGGGCTGTTCTCGGTGAAGCCGTCGGGCCCGGATTCCTTGTCGTTCACTTCGCCGGAGAAGGCGACCAGGGTGCCGATCCTGTAGCCGTGTTCCTTGATGTACTTGTCGATGGCCAGTTGCCAGCGCACGGCCTCCAGCCGGCTGCCGACCACCACCATGGCCTTGGCCTGCCCGCCCAGCAGCGGGGCGACGTAGTGGCGGAAGTGCTCGACCACAATCTCGACCTTCTGCGCGATGTTGTAGGGGTGGAGCTTGACCCAGCCCATGATGCGCTTCAGCGCCGCGTTGCGCTCGACTTCCTTGTCGTCCATCTCCTGGCCGGCGTGGGCCAGCTTGAAGGCGAGGCTGTAAGGCGTGTAGTTCTGCAGCACGTCGAGGATGAACTTTTCCTCGATGGCCTGGCGCATCGAATACACATGAAACGGGGCGGGCAGGTTGTCCGGCGCCGGCTTGCGCGCGGGATCGGGGCGCGTGCCGAATATCTCCATGGTCTTGTTCTTCGGCGTTGCGGTAAAGGCGACGAAGGTGATGCCACCCACTTCACCCTCCGCGGCCCGCGCCGCCATTTGCGCCGCGAGAATATCTTCGGTGCTGACTTCGCCGCCGTCGTTCAGCTCCGCCAGTTCTTCGGGGCTCAATACGGCCTTCAGCTTGGCCGCCGCCTCGCCGGTTTGCGAGCTGTGGGCTTCGTCGGCGATCACCGCAAAGCGTTTGCCCTGCGTGGCGGCCAGTTTGGTCACGGCTTCCAGCGCAAAGGGAAAGGTCTGGATGGTGCAGACCACGATTTTCTTGTCGCCCGAAAGCGCCTCGGCCAGCTTGCCGCTCTTGCTGCCATCCTTGTTGGTGATGGTGGCGACCACGCCGCTGGTGCGCTGAAAATCGAACAGCGCCTCCTGAAGTTGCGCGTCGATGACGTTGCGGTCGGAAACCACCAGCACAGTATCGAAAACCTTCTTGTGCTTGGCGTCGTGCAGTTCGGCGAGAAAGTGCGCGGTCCAGGCGATGGAGTTGGTCTTGCCCGAGCCGGCGGAATGCTGGACCAGATACTTGCCGCCCGGCCCGTCGTGGAGCACGGCGGCCTGGAGTTTGCGCGTCACGTCGAGCTGATGGTAGCGGGGGAAGATGATCTCTTTGATCTGCTTTTTCTTGTCGCGCCGGGCAATCAGGTAGCGGCCGAGGATTTCCAGCCAGCTTTCCCGCGCCCACACCTGCTCCCATAGGTAGGCCGTGCGGTGGCCGCCCTGCGGGTTCGCCGGGTTGCCGGCCGCGCCATCGTTGCCGATGTTGAAAGGCAGGAAGGCCGTGGCCGGGCCGGCCAGTTTGGTCACCATATGCACTTCGCTGTTGCTCACCGCAAAGTGCACCAGCGCCCCATTGGGGAAGGACAGCAGCGGCTCGGCAGCCTGCCCCTTGGGCTTCGGGTTGCGGTCGAAGCGGTATTGGTCGATGGCATCATTGATGCTCTGGGTGAAGTCGGTTTTCAGTTCCGCCGTCGCCACCGGCAGGCCGTTGAGGAAGAGGCCGAGGTCGATGCTGTTCTCGTTGTGCAGGGAATAGCGCAACTGGCGCACCACGCGCAGCCGGTTGGCGGCATGGCGGGCGAGGATGTCGGGGTTGATGGCCAGCGCCGGTTTGAATTCGGCGAGCTTGAGCGGAGATTTCAGGCCCAGCAACTCGATGCCGTGGCGCAGCACGTCGAGCGTGCCGCGCTGGTCGAGCTGATCGCGCAAGCGGGCCAGCAGGGTTTCAGCGGCCTGCGCGCCGTGGTTCTTGGTCAGGGTCTCCCAGGCTTTCGGCTGCGTGGCCTGCACCCAGGCCAGCACATCCGCCGGGAACAGCGCCCGCGTCCGGTCATAGTCCGCCGCGTCGCCCTCGGCGTACAGCCAGCCGTGGGCGGCGAGGTGTTCGCAGATTTCGGTCTCGAAGCTGATTTCCTTGTGCAGGCTCATGGGGCATCGCTCACTTGTAGGGCAAGCGTTCCTCGACCAGACCGGGCAGGCCCTCGAATTCCGGGTCTTTGTGCACCAGTACTGCATCGCACTGCAAGGCGGTAGCCGCGATCCATGCGTCACCCAGCGACATCGGGTAACGCGCCTTCAGGCTCGCGGCAAGTTCCAGCAGCGCGGGAGTTTCATGCACCCAGATGACCGGCAGGGCCTGGCAGGCGGCATAGGCGGAGCGCCCGGCGGCTTCGCCCGCGGTTTTCCATACGCGGTACAGCACTTCCATCAGCGACATGAAACATGCAAACACCGCAACGCCAGGCAGCACCGGCGTTTCAGGCTCCAGCGCCTGTGTCAGCAACCCGGCCACGCGCTCGCTTCCGGCCTCGTCGTAATGCAGCGTCAGCAGGGCCGACGTATCCAGCACGTAGCGGGGCATGGCTTTTCGGACCTATTTGCCGCTTGCCTTGCGCCTAGTCTTGCGCGGCTGTTCCTTGCGCGCCTCGGCCCGGCGATCGGCTTGCCGATCCTGCAGCAACTGTGCGACCGAACCGCCGCGTCCCGCCCCGCGAAAGTTTGCGATGGCGGCGAGCCCCGCCTGTCTGGCCGCGTCGGCGCCAACGCCCTGCCGCTGCGCTTCAGCCGCCTGCGGCGTCATCAACACCGCCACCATGCGCCCGTGCCGGGTAATGACGACCGGCTCGCGCTGCACCGTGTCAAGCAACTGGCCAAAACGATTCTGGGCTTCCACCGAGGTAACGGTAATCATGAGTGCTCTCCTTGAAAACTAGCCAAGTTGTACAGTATGACTATAAGTGACGCCTGTCAAGGCTTGGCCTAACGTCGCGCCGGATTCCCCGGATCGAATCGCCGTCCCGCCAGCGCCGACTTTCTGGGGTGTTGCGTCGCCGTTCTTCTTTCGGTCACGACGCTGATTTCTATAGGTGCAAGCGCATTATTTCAACGTCAGGTGAACGACCAATTCGGAGTATCGGCTCAGAATGTCATCGGTGGTGAGCAAATAGGCCGGCAAGGATTGCGCCTGTGCAACCAGCAAACGATCAAACGGATCGCGATGACGCCAGGGCAAACTCGCAATCGGGTAACAATCCTCTCCCTTCACCGGCAACTCGGTAAAGCCCGTATCCAGGGCTAGTCGATGAATATCCTCGGGTGAAAAATCAAAATCGGCCCGATTCAACGAACGCTTGATGGCAATCTCCCAGATACTCGCGGCACTGAAATACACCGTATTGGACGCATCCGTCAAACCCGCAACCACCTCCGGCGGCAAGCGTTCGGGGGCGAGCAATGCCGCCAGCAAGACATTGGTGTCCAGCAAATAAACGTGTCCGGCCACTTACTTGCCTTGCTCGAACATCTCGACCATTTCGCTGGCATGCAAGCGGTCGAATTGTTCAGGGAAGCTAAATTTTTTCTTGCCCAACCCCAGCTTGCGCGGCTTGCGGGTGGCGGTCTCCAATGCCACCAGACGCGCCACCGGCTTGCCGGCACGGGCAATCACAATCTCCTCGCCCGCTTCGGCTTGATCGACAAAACGGGAGAATTGGGTCTTGGCTTCATGGATATTGACGACTTGCATGGCGCACCTCGATTTGACGATTCGGACTAATGTTAGTCCGAATCGGGTCAATCAACAAGCGGCCTCGGTTTTCTATGACGCGCAAACTCCGCGCACGTCGATCTGGCCGGTGACGGCGGCGGAGATCAGCGCGCTGCGGCGTTCTTGCAGCAGGTCGATGGCGCGCTGGGCTTCGGCGGTTAGGGTGTCGAATTTGCCAATCTCGCCCTGAAGAAAGCACATAACATCCTCCTGCTCTGCCATGGGCGGCAAGGCGACAAATATTTCATTTAGCGTGCCGATATTGATTACGTCCATCGTTCCACCGCGAGTGAGTGAAGAAAATTGTTCAAACGACACGTTGCTCCGCATCACCTCAACGAGATACTCAGCCTTGATAGCATTTGAACACCTTAAGCGGATAAGCCGTGGATTGATGATGCCCGGTTCGATGTTTTTGGGAACAATCGCAATCTTCCCAAACGTGCCCACGCAACTTATCAAAATGTCGCCCGGAGAGATACTGTATTGACATAGCTCGCTGTATTTCTCTGGCGTGATGAAGTAGTCGCCGATTGAGAAGTCATTCGGGATTACCTGTTCCTGCCCATAGATTCTGTATCCGGCGGTGACATAAACGTCCTTTGTTAGAGCTGAGCCGAAAGGACCGGCCTTCACACTTTCAATGACGAATTTGAGTCGTTTCACTTCCCAATGCGCCGGAACATCGCCGAGCCATTCGATGCCGGACGGCTTCATTGGGGCGTCGGGGTTCAAGCCTTGGGTGACGGCGTGGGAGATAACGGCCTGGCGCTTTTCTTTCAGCAGTTCCATCAGCCGCCGCTGCTCCGCCACCAGTTCATCAATCTTCGCCGTCTCGCGGTCGAGGAAGGCGGCGATTTGGGTTTGCTCTTCAATCGGAGGCACCGGCGCAGGAATGGCGACGAGTTCGCTCGCGTTAATCGCCGGATAGCTCACGCCGGTCGAGCGGGCGATAACCTGCTCCACGAAATAACTGGCGGATACCAGACACCCTAGAAAGTCAGGTGACAGTTCGCCTCGCGGCCGAATTACAGCGAACCCGGTGGAGACGATAAGGTTTGCTTCGGGGTTACGAATTCTGGCGATGGCTTTGAGATAGGTGCGAACCGTTGAGACAATTACATCGCCATGCTTCACGCGCCGACGTGCTCTGGATGGAGCGGCTGCGAACAGCATGGTCTCTTTCGTCTTGATGCCGTTCTCTCCATCGACACTCGAAATATCAACATAGACAATTTCAGTGTCTGGCGAAGTGGTTTCATCCAGCGCGTCGTCATTGTGGGTTGAGATCGCTTTGAGCGGCGAAGTTTTCCAATGCTCCGGCACCTCCCCCAGCCACTCCACGCCGCTGTTCTTGTAGCTCGGATAACGCGGGAAGCTCATGCGCCGGGCTTCACATTTTTCGGAAAGAAGCGCACCTGAGGGAGGTCTTTGAAATGCCCGTCCTGCGTCCACAGCGTCGCGCCGTGGCGCATGGCCGTGGCGTAGATCAGGCTGTCCGCCATCGGCAGCGCGTAGCGCATGGCTTCCAGCGCCAGGGCTCGATCAAGATCAACAACCTGTCCGGTCTGCATCATGCTGGCGATCTGGAGCGCGTCGTTTTCGCCGCGTTCGCGAAGCACTTTTTTGCAGACTTCATAAATGCTGATGACAGGCACCACCAGGTTGCCGGCATCTTCAATCGCCGGGGCGAAGAACTTCGCGCGTTTGCTGTCGGTAAAGTACTCCAGCCAGCCAGATGAATCAACGACATTGGGCGCGCTCACAAACGGTCGTCCTCACGCTCGATATTGGTATCCATGCCACGCAGGAAGCCGCGCATCTCCTTGATGGAACGGACAGGGATGAACTCGACCCGGTCGCCATAGCGCAACACACGCAGCTTTTCGCCCGCCTTGAGCTGAAGTGCATCGCGAATGGCTTGGGGGATGACAACCTGAAACTTGGGCGACAAGGTAACGGTGTCCATATCGATATCCTCTCAGTACAACGAAACGTTGATCGATCAAGTTTAGCTCAATTCGTAGCTGAACTGGCGCTCATTTCGTCAGCCCGCCGATCATGGTCAGGATGCGGTCGGTGACGCCCTTCGGCTCGGCGTCGATCTCGGCCAGGGGCCGCGGGGGCTTGAAGACGTAGAAGTGGCGGTTGAAGGGAATTTCGTAGCCGACCTTGGTCTTGTCCTGGTCGATCCAGACCATGGAAAACTCAGGCATGTGCGGCTGGGATCTTGGCCGTCAGCTCGATGCCGATGGCTTTCATGACGGCCAGCGTTGTCTTCAAGGTGGGGTTGCCGTTCTCGCTGAACGAGCGGTAAAGCTGTTCGCGGGAAAGCCCGGTTTGGTCTGCTATCTGGGCCATGCCTTTGGCGCGGGCAACGACACCCAGTGCGTGCGCGATGTAGCCGGCGTCGTTCGTCTGGAACGCTTCAGCCATAAAGATCGCAATCGCGTCGTCGGAATTCAGATCCTCGGCGGGATCATAGGTAGTCAGTTTTTCAGCCATTTCAGTCGCTCCATTCTTCATCCAGATGCAGTGCCGTCTTGATGTCCTTCGCTTGCGTGCGCTTGTCGCCACCGCACAGCAGGACGATGATCGTATCCCCTCGCTTCCGGAAATAAATGCGGTATCCGGGTCCATGGTGGATGCGCAATTCGCTGATTCCCTGCCCAACCGGTTCCACATCCCCCGCATGACCGAAGGCGAGACGATCCAGGCGGGACGCGATCAAGGCACGCGCCCGTTCATCCTTGAGCCGCGTTCGCCATTTTCTGAATGTCTCGGTTTGCTTGATTTCGATCATCGGGAACCAGAGTAGTTTATAGACTACTCGCCGTCAAGCGCTGCGCGGCCCTCATTTCGTCAGCCCGCCGATCATGGTCAGGATGCGGTCGGTGACGCCTTTCAGTTCGGCATCGATCTCGGCCAGCGGACGCGGGGGCTTGAAGACGTAGAAGTGGCGGTTGAAGGGAATCTCGTAGCCGATTTTGGTCTTGTCGTGGTCGATCCACGCATCCGGCGCATGGGGTAGCACTTCGCGCTTGAAGTAGCTTTCCACGTCCTCGCTGAGCGGTACATTCTCGGTGTCGCGCAGCGCGGCATCAGGCACCGGCTTGCCCTTGCCTTTACCCTTGGTGCCGAGCACGATCTTGCCTTTCGCATCACGCTCGGGGCGCTCGACGGTGATGGTGCGGTAGCCGAAGTCTTCGTTCCTGAAAATGCGACTAATTGGTGACATTGGCGCCGTACCCGCTGCGGGGCATTTCATCTCGCCAGCGCCGACATTCCGGCTGACATCAGCGTGATCGCCGAAAAGGCGGGTGATGTCGTCGATATGTTCGGGGCTGAGTTCCTTGCGCTTTGAGCCGAGGCTCTTGCGCATCTTCTGCCAGAACCCGCTGGCGTCGATCAGTTGCAGCTTTCCCTTGCGGGCGGCGGGCTTGCGGTTGCTGACGATCCAGACATAGGTGCTGATGCCGGTGTTGTAGAACATGTCGGTGGGCAGGCCGATGATGGCCTCGACCAGATCGTTTTCCAGCATGTAGCGGCGAATCTCGCTCTCGCCGCTGCCGGCGCCGCCGGTGAATAGCGGCGAGCCGTTGAGCACGATGCCGAAGCGGCTGCCGCCATCGACGGCGGGCCGCATTTTGGAGACGAGGTGCAGCAGGAACAGCAGCGAGCCGTCGCTGACACGCGGCAGGCCGGGGCCGAAACGGCCGTTGTAGCCCATCTGTTCGAATTCCTTGCGGATTTCTTTTTCGATCTTCTTCCATTCGACGCCGAAGGGCGGATTGGAGAGCATATAGTCGAAGTGCTTGCCGAGCAGGCCGTCGGCGGAGAGGGTGTTGCCGAAGACGATGTTGGCGATGTCCTGGCCCTTGATCAGCATGTCGGCCTTGCAGATGGCGTAGGACTCGGGATTCAGTTCCTGTCCGTACATGACCAGCCGGGCGTCTGGATTCAAGCTCGCGAGATGCTCGCCGGCCACGCTCAACATGCCGCCAGTGCCGGCGGTGGGGTCGTAAAGCGAGCGCACCACGCCGGGTTTGGTCAGCGCCTGGTCGTCCTCGATGAACAGCAGATTGACCATGAGGCGGATCACCTCGCGCGGCGTGAAGTGCTCGCCGGCGGTTTCGTTGGACAGCTCGGCGAACTTGCGGATCAGTTCCTCGAACACCGCGCCCATCTGCGCATTGCTGACGGCGGCGGGGTGCAGGTCGATGTTGGCGAACTTTTCGGTGACGAGGTAGAGCAGCCCGGACTTGGCCAGCCTGTCGATCTGGGTGTGAAACTCGAAGCTCTCGAAGATGTCGCGCACGGCGGGCGAGAAAGCCTGCAGGTAGGCGCGCAGGTTTTCGCCGATGTGGTCCTGGTCGCCCATGAGCTTCTTCAGGTCGAGCGGCGAGGTGTTGTAGAAGAGCTGCCTGGATGTCTTGAGCAGGAAAGGCTCGGGATTCAGCCCGGCCATTTCGCGCTTTTCCTTTTCGGCCAGCACGGCGGGCTTGGTGGCTTCCAGCACGCAATCGAGGCGGCGCAGGACGGTGAAGGGCAGGATGACCTTGCCGTATTCGGATTGCTTGTAGTCGCCGCGCAGCAGATCGGCGACGGACCAGATGAAGGACGAGAGGTTCGGGTCGGCCATGGGGTGGTGCGGAGGGATTTATGCAGTCGGGGAACCGTATATTACGCGGAGAGTTGGCGGTGGATGCGCCGCCCAGCATGGTTCGCCTTACCGGCAGACTGAATCACCCAGGTTTTCAGTGACACCGCCCAGTCATTCGAGCGAAGTACTGAAGAGCCACTTTCCGGGCAATTCTTGCGGTCGGTCTGGCCGAACTGCTGATTTTCCCGCACGGCTCCCTTGTGATCGGAAAACCGCCAAAGTCCTTGCGCATGTCGTCAGGCAGGTATGGTTTAGGGCACATAACTGCCTTGGCGTATTCCGGTCATGGAAAGTCGGCGTGACTGCAGGGAATCCCCTTTTTGGGACTGGCGGGACGGCGTTGCCGCGGGATAGAATTGCCGTTCCGTTTCGGCACCCGCATATCACCCCCGCAGGAGAAATCTCATGCCCGCCTACCGTTCCCGCACTACCACCCACGGCCGCAACATGGCCGGCGCCCGCGCGCTGTGGCGCGCCACCGGCATGACCGACGGCGACTTCGGCAAGCCGATCATCGCCGTGGTGAATTCCTTCACCCAGTTCGTGCCGGGCCACGTGCATCTGAAGGACATGGGCCAACTGGTCGCGCGCGAGATCGAGGCGGCTGGCGGCGTGGCCAAGGAATTCAACACCATCGCGGTGGACGACGGCATCGCCATGGGCCACGGCGGCATGCTCTATTCGCTGCCCTCGCGCGAGCTGATCGCCGATTCGGTGGAATACATGGTCAACGCCCATTGCGCCGACGCGCTGATCTGCATCTCCAATTGCGACAAGATCACCCCCGGCATGTTAATGGCCAGCTTGCGCCTCAACATTCCCACCATTTTCGTTTCCGGCGGGCCGATGGAAGCCGGCAAGGCGGTGATCCACGGCAAGACGCTGGCGCTCGACCTGGTGGATGCCATGGTGGCGGCGGCGGACAGCAGCGTAACCGACGCCGAAACCGCGACCCTGGAACGTTCCGCCTGCCCGACCTGCGGCTCCTGCTCCGGCATGTTCACCGCCAACTCGATGAACTGCCTGACCGAGGCGCTCGGTCTCTCTTTGCCAGGCAACGGCTCGCTGCTGGCGACCCACGCCGACCGCGAAATGCTGTTCCGCAAGGCCGGTCACGTAGTGGTCGAACTCTGCCAGCGCTGGTACGGCAAGGACGACGCCTCTGTGCTGCCGCGCTCGATCGCCAGCTTCGCTGCCTTCGAGAACGCGATCGCGCTCGACATCGCCATGGGCGGCTCGACCAATACCGTACTGCACCTGCTCGCCGCCGCACAGGAAGCCGAAGTCGATTTCAACCTGGCCGACATCGACCGCATGTCGCGCAAGGTGCCCTGCCTGGCCAAGGTGGCGCCGGCAACACAGAAATACCACATGGAAGACGTGCATCGCGCCGGCGGCATCATGGCCATCCTCGGCGAACTCGACCGCGCCGGGCTGCTGAATCGCGACTGCCCCACGGTGCTCTACCCGACCATGGGCGAGGCGCTGGACTGCTGCGACGTCAAGCGCAACAGCGACAAGAAGGTGCACGACTTCTACCGCGCGGCGCCGGGTGGCGTGCCGAGCCAGACCGCGTTCTCGCAGTCGCGCCGCTACCCGACGCTCGACCTCGACCGCGCGGGCGGCGTGATCCGCGACCAGGCGCACGCCTTCTCGCAGGACGGCGGCCTGGCCGTGCTCTACGGCAACCTGGCCGAGGCCGGCTGCATCGTCAAGACCGCCGGCATCGACGAGAGCATGTTCGAGGTGGCGCAACTGCGCTACACGACCAGCGTGCCGACCTCCACCCTGCGCACCTTCCGCGGTCCGGCCCGCGTGTTCGAAAGCCAGGAAGACGCCGTCACCGCCATCCTCGCCGACCGCATCAAGGCGGGCGACGTGGTGGTGATCCGCTACGAAGGCCCCAAGGGCGGCCCCGGCATGCAGGAAATGCTCTACCCGACCTCTTACCTCAAGACCAAGGGGCTGGGCAAGGCCTGCGCCCTGCTCACCGACGGCCGCTTTTCCGGCGGCACCTCGGGATTAAGCATTGGCCACGTCAGCCCCGAAGCGGCGATGGGCGGCGAGATCGCGCTGGTCGAAGAAGGTGACATCATCGAAATCGACATCCCCAGCCGGACCATCAACCTCGCCGTCGAAAAGTCGGCGCTGGCGGAACGGCGTGCGGCGATGGAGGCGAAGGGCAAGGGCGAGCGGGGCGCCTGGAAGCCGGCCAGTCGCCAACGAGAGGTGTCGGCGGCACTCCGCGCCTATGCCGCCATGACTACCTCGGCCGATACCGGCGCGGTGCGCGACGTGACACAATTGCTGCGTTAACACACAAGCTGCGGCTTTCGCCACGCCCACACCATGAGCGAATTTCACAACCTGAATGTCGGCCGTCTCTGGTCGGTGATGTCCTGGGAGCAGTTGAGCGCTTTCTGGGAGCGCATCGATCCGGGCGTCGGCTGGTATGTGTATGCCGTGGGCGAACCCGTGCCACCAGTCCCCGCGCAAGCCGAACAGGTGAGTGCCTTCATTGCGCAGATCGATGCCCTGTTGCGCAAGGAGCATCATCATGACTATTGCGGCATCGTCTATGCCGATCAGCTTGATGTGCCGAGTTTCGTAAAAATCTTCGATCCGAACAACCTCGGCGTATCCTGCGGGTTTTCGGACAATCCGCCACTGCCGGGCTGGATCCTCTGCCGCGTGCCGCCAGAGGATCTCAAGCCTGCCGTGCCGTTGCCGGAAGGGCGCAAACGCTGGTGGCGGGCGCTATTTGGATAAGAAGCAAACAAAGGGGAAATCATGAAGAAGGCAGCAGTCAGCAAACCCAGGCCCGGCGTCAAGGCTATCACCGTAAAGCCCGTCAAAAAGCCTGTCGCCAAACCCAACACGGCAATCGCGAGAAAGCCCGCGGCAAAAAAAATGGGGCAGTCAACCGGCCAGGTTCTGAGCGAGCTGAAACTGCTGGCCAAGGAACTTAATCAGGCAGCCAAAGGCTTGGGTAAACGCTCGGCGAGCAGCCATCCGAAAGAGGTTTCGACCATTCTCGTTAACGTTGAGCGCATGACCGCCGAAGCGGCCACCAAGTCGTTGATCGAGGCCGAGTCTGCCAAGCAGTTGGTGAGTGAGGCGCTCGCTTCGCTAGGCAAGGACTGGAACCGCCGGGAACTGGATAACGCCCTGAAGGGTGTCGGCAACCACCTCACCAATATCATCGTCGCCCAGGAGTTTCAGGACCTGGCTGGCCAGGCCCTGCGCAAGGCTGTGAAGGCCTTGGTCGGTGCGATCATCGTTGTCGAAGGTGGCGGTTCCACCGAGGAGCAGCGACTGTCGCAGCGCGACGTCGACTCCCTGCTGAAAGACCTCATGCCCTGAGCGGCAAATAGGCGACAAATTTAATCGGGTATAGTCGGGTTTCCGTGCCGGAGACCCGATATGAGTGCCACACCGCAAAACCAGCTGGCAGCCGAAACCTCGCCTTACCTGTTGCAACACGCCGACAACCCTGTCGCCTGGTTCCCCTGGGGTGAGGAAGCGCTTACTCTGGCACGCAGCCAGGACAAGCCGATCCTGCTTTCAATCGGCTACTCGGCGTGCCACTGGTGCCATGTCATGGCGCATGAGTCTTTTGAAGACACCGATGTGGCGGCGGTGGTGAACGAGCTGTTCGTCAATATCAAGGTCGACCGCGAGGAGCGTCCCGACCTCGACCAGATTTATCAGGCTGCACACCAGATGTTGGCCACGCGCCACGGCGGCTGGCCGCTGACCATGTTCCTCACCCCCGATGGCACGCCATTCTTTGGCGGCACCTATTTCCCGAAAGAGGCGCGTTATGGCTTGCCCGGCTTTGTCGGGCTGTGCCGGCAGATTGCCGAGGTCTGGCGCACGCGCCGTGCGGATGTCGAGGCGCAGAACAGTGAGTTGCGGCGAGCCCTGATGCAGACTTCCGCGCCTGGCACCGGCCCGGCGCAACTCGATGCCAGTCCCATCCAGGCACTGCATGCCACGCTGCTGGGAAATTTCGACCCGGAGTGGGGCGGCTTTGGTGGTGCGCCGAAGTTTCCGCATCCGACCAACCTGGCGTTCCTGCTCTCCCGCAAGGGCGACCCGGCGGCGCGCGAAGCGGCCTTGCTCACCTTGCAGCGCATGGCCGAGGGGGGCATCCATGACCAGCTCGGGGGCGGCTTTTGCCGCTACAGCGTGGATGAGTGCTGGGAAATTCCACATTTCGAAAAGATGCTCTATGACAATGGCCCATTGTTGTCGTTGTATGCCGACGCCTGGGCCGTCAGTGGTCGGGCCGATTTTCGCCGCGTTGCGGAGGAAACGGCCGCCTGGACGATGCGCGAGATGACCGGGCCAACCGGGGCTTTCTACTCGTCCCTCGACGCCGACTCCGAGGGCGCGGAGGGCAAGTTCTACGTCTGGGACCGCGCCGCGGTCGAACAGTTGCTGACGCCGCAAGAGTCGGCGCTGGCGGGACGGCATTGGGGCTTGGACGCGCCGCCAAATTTCGAGAACCAGCACTGGCACCTTAAGGTTGCCGCCGCCTTGGCGGAGGAGGATGCCGCCCTGCTTGAATCGGCACGCCTCAAGCTCTTGGCTGCGCGCGCAAAACGGATCCGCCCCGGACTCGACGACAAGACACTGACATCCTGGAATGCCCTGATGATCGAGGGGCTGGTGCACGCGGCAAGGGTATTCGACCGACCGGACTGGCTGGCCGCCGCACAAGGCGCGCTCGCTTACCTGCGGCAGGCCCATTGGCAAAATGGCCGCCTGCTGGCAGCCTCGCGCCAGGGGCGCGCGCACCTGTCCGCCTACCTCGACGACTACGCTTACCTGATTGCCGCGCTGCTGGAATTGCTGCAGGCCGAATTCAATGCCGCCGACCTGGACTTCGCGTGCCAGCTTGCCGACGCGCTGCTCGAGCATTTCGAGGATCGCACGGCGGGGGGCTTCTATTTCACTGCCCACGATCACGAAACGCTGATCCACCGGCCGAAGAGCTGCCACGACTCTGCCATGCCGTCAGGCAACGGCGTTGCCGCCCTGGCCTTGCAACGACTCGGCCATCTGCTCGGTGAGCCGCGCTACCTTGCTGCAGCACAGCGCACGCTCGAGGCGTTCTGGCCGCAACTCGAACATCAAGCGGGAGCTTGTACGACGCTGCTGCAGGCCCTCGAGGAGTTCATCACGCCATCCACCATCGTGATCCTGCGCGGGCCTGCCCGCGACCTGGCGGAATGGCAGCATTCCATGGCGCCGCGGAAGTCGGTAATTACGCTGGCGCTCCCCAACGGATTGGCCAACTTGCCGTTGATGCTCGCCAAGCCGGAAACGCCCCATGTCAACGCCTGGGTATGTCGGGGCGTTAGTTGCAGTGTGCCAGTGGCTCAACTGGATGGTCTTGTTGCAGTAATTGCCGATGCTTAGTACATTCTGGCGTACCGTTTGCAAGCCTTTCAAATTCCGCTAGACTTCAATATCCCGGTATTTCAAGCAAAACAACATCAATCAACAGCAAACCCACAGAGGATAATTATGAAACTGATCATCACCGCAATAATTGCCGCCGGCATGCTGGCATCTGCCCCGGCCTTGGCCAATCTGGACCTGGCCAAGAAGAGCAACTGCATGTCCTGCCATATGGTTGACAAGAAAATGGTTGGCCCAGCCTATCGGGACGTTGCCAAAAAATACGCAGGCAACAAGGACGCCGTCGCCCTGTTGTCCGGGCATGTGAAGAAAGGCAGCAAGGATGTCTGGGGTCCGATCCCGATGCCGCCGAATGCTGCCGTCAAGGACGCCGACATCGAAATACTGGTGAAATGGATTCTGGCCGGCGCCAAGTAATCCATTCCAGTTCGATGCAGCAATGACGGGGAGCTTCGGCTCCCCGTCGTCATTTCAGCCCACCCCGCAATCTCCCCGCAAGGGGCGGAGACGCGCGGGGCCGCCCCGCGTGTCTCTTCAGCCGGGTGGCGGCGGGTCGCCTGCCTGCAGGATCAGCCGGGCGATTTCGGCCGTGGAATGCACCCCCAGCTTTTCCATGGCATTGTGGCGATGCACCTGCACCGTCTTGTCGCTGATGTCCAGCTTGCGGGCGATGGTCTTGTTGTTCTCGCCCGCCGCGAGGCATTCGGCAACCTCGCGTTCGCGGCTGGTCAGCAGCTTGAGGCGTTCCCTGGTCGCCGCCAGCTGCTGCCGGTCGAGGCTCTGCTTGATGCTCTGCCTGACCGCGCGC
>CAZOMI010000007.1:0-69829 GCA_964580925.1 uncultured Methyloversatilis sp. | reverse complement strand
GGTATTGCTCATGCCGAACACATCTTCCATGGCTTCGATGCGCCATTCGGCTGCGCCCAAGGTTCCGGTATCGATGCCGGTCACGCGCACGACCATCTGATCGACACCCAAGCGCGGCCAGTTCAGCAGGAACACATCACCCGGCAGCGGCGCGCGTTCCAACGTGTCGCGTGCCACCGTCAGACTCATCCTTGCCAGCGGCGAACCCAAGGCTCGCAGATCGCGCAGCGCGAGTCGGGCGGCCAGCGACCCATGGTTGACGCCGGGATAGTCACGACGCTGGTTGATCACGCCACCCTGCAACTGGATGGCGGCGAGGTTTTCCACGGTGACGGTGGTGTCGCCGCCGGTTTGCCAGTCGGTGTAGACCACGGTCAGTTCGTTGGGCAGTTCACCCCATTGGGCGCGTTCGAAGCGTTCCAGCCGCACGATCTCGTCGGGGCCCAACTGCGGCAGGCTGTCGATCCAGTAGTCGTCGCGCAGCAGCTTGAGCTCGAAGGTTCCATGCTCGGGATCGGTGTAGAGAATGCCGCCGATGTGGTCGATCACCTGACCGATGAAACTCTCGATGGGCTGCTGGCGGGTCCAGACCAGATTGAGTCCAAAACCCTCGCTCGACAGCGCCCATGCGGCATTCCAGAAGCTCCAGCCGATGGTGTCCTGCGGATAGCCCATGCCCCAATGCGGATCGGTGAGGCATTGCACCAGGATGTGGGCCGGGTTCATTCCAACGCTGATCTCTCGGGCTTCATCGTTATCCCACGTGCGGACTTCGGAATCTCCCATCCATGCGTGATCATGCCAACCGGAATTGAAGCGGCGCACACGCACCGCCCACGGTTTGATGTAAGGGTTGTTGGCCGCGAACAGGATCTTGCGGGCCACCAATGACAGCACGCCCCGGAAGGCCGGAATGGCGCTGCCGAGGCGGCTCATCAGATAGTCGTTACGGCCTTGACCGGCATGGCCAGACAGCACATCGATGGTGCCGACCACACCGCCTTCGCGCGAGTCGCCGCCGAACAGGTCGGGCTTGTTGATACTGATGCTGGTTAAGCCATGCCCGGAGGACAGCGGCGCGCGGTCGGCATCGCCCCACGCGGTGCGGTCGCCCATCTGGATCTCCTGCACGGCATCGACCGGGCCTTGGCACAGGGCCAGATGCAGACCCATCCGGTAGCGGTAGCCGACGGTTTGCTTCTTGCTGCTGCCACCCATCAGCTGTGCTCCTGCTGATTGGGGTTCTGGCGAGCGTGCTCAACAACACGCTGGGCCATCGCATCGCCGGTGGCCAGCAAGGTTTCGGCATCACAGCCATCGCGCAGGAAGGTGCGGAAATCCAGATCGTGACGGGCGAACCATGTACGTGTGCCGTTCACGCACAGGCCAACGGCGCGCACGTGATCAATGGTGATGACAGTCGATGTGCTCACTTCTTGCCACCTTTCTTTTTGATCGGATCGGCTTCGAGATCGCCGTACCAGACGACGTTGGAGCCGCGCAGCAGCACCGTGCCGAACACGACGGGAATCGGTCGGCCTTCCTCTGCGGTGGGCGCATCGACATCTGAGAGCGACGCAGGTTTTGGCTCGGGCGGTTTCGGGGCAAGCGCAACCGAAACCAGCGCCGCCACCACGATGACGACGAGGTACCACATGGCAATTTCTCCGGGGATTCAAAACACGCCCGTTGAAAACGGGTTCTTGCTCGGGATGGCGGGAAAGCCGCCGTAGTTGTCGAGATTGCCGAAACGGGATGCGCACGTTTGCGTGCTGTGATCGCAGCCGACCGTCAGTTGCACCTCGGTACCGGGTTCGATGGCGACGGGATAGAGCAACTCCACGCCGCTGCCGTAGTCGCTGACGATCATGTGGCGAGCGCCTTCGGGCGTTTGTAGCCACCCACCGGCAACGCCTCCACTCACGCTGCCCGGCACGCCGCCATCGAGCTCCACGTTACGGCCGGAACTGTTGCTCACGAAGGCGCTGGCGGTGATGGGTGATGCACCGCAGGCGCTCGAATACAGGACGTGCGAGCACTTGCGGCTGTAGAGGCGACGCAGGCCGATACGCTTCAAACTGACTTGCGCGGACTCGCAGCGAACGCGAGCTACGTCGTCGGCAATCTCGACGCCCAGCACCCGGCCCATCCAGCGCGTTCCCGACAACCACCAGTAGTCGCCCCAGGTGTCGCGCCGCGCGATGCGCAGTGTGATCGCGGTGGTCTCTCCAGTGAGCGATGTGGCCAACAGATGGCGCACGAGATCGACGTCGGGTGGCAGCTTGAGCTCCAGCGCTGATTTGGCAGCCTCGGCACCCAGTGCCAGTTCGTTGCGTTCGATGGAAAGGCTTGTGTACAGATTGCCGTCGAGGTCGACGTCGAACTCATGAGGCGTCAGCAGGAACTGGCCGCTGGCGCTGTTAAAGGCATACAGCTCGACTTCCAGTAGAGGGTTTTGACTCATGGGCTTCACTCTCCCTCGTAGGTTTGGCGGTCGTTGCCACGCGGTTCGGGCAACTGCCGCGCCGTCAGCGTGATCTCAACCAGCGCTGGGCTGTGCCAGTACAGCTCGACAGCGTCGTGGTCGAGGCGGCAGCGAGAGAGTCGGATCACCCGGCTACCTTCAGGCACCCATTCATCAAGGCCAGAGCGCAGCACCAGCACACCGCCCCGATCCAGATGGCAGGTCGCCGTCAGGACGTATTGCCGGGTGCCGTCCGGATGCACGATCAGGCACGCTGCGGGGCGATGCCAGAAAGCAGAGGCATCTCCACCTGTCACTCTCAGGAAACCGTCCTCGGGATCAGCCTCGGCAGTCACCCACAACACCGGGGCCAAGCCATCCGGCAGCCAGAAGGCTTCCAGTCGCCCCTGTGTGCGCCACAGCCGCGCCCGCCAGATCTCGATCTCCTCGGGTGTGCTGGCCAGATAGCGGCGCTGGAAGGTGGTGGCAGGCCACGGATCGTCGCGTCGCACCCAATGATCGGCAGGCGAGAAATCCTGACGCGTGATGACCCCGGCCACCGCAGCGGCAGGATCGTCACGCCAGTTGCCATCGGGCCAGACCGGAATCTCATCGAGCCACGGATCGTCGAGGACATCCATGTCCGGCGTTTGTGCGGGGGTGATGGTCGCCGTGGCATTGCCACCGACCATCCCCGGCACCCACTGAGTCAAATCAGCCGGATCGACTGCGCGGCCCCACACCAGCGGCACCACACAGCTACCGGCTCCAGCAGCACGCGCCAAGGGCTCGGCCAGCCACAACAGATCACTTTCCACGTCGCTGAGTTGGGCGACTTGCCAGCCATCAGCCGCGATGATCAGTACCCAGCGTTCATCGCTCTGCCAGCCTTGCACGCCATCGTTGGTCAGCCGCAGTGCGGCTGCTGGCGGGCCAAAATGCCGCCAGTCCGCATCCGACACATCGAGCGCCAGCGCGCCACGTTCGGCGGATTGGGTGAGGTGAACGGCGTACTGCAGCAGCGGCCACCACGCCGTCTTGCCCAGATGGTCGGCCAGCCAGTCGGCGACCAGCGCGTCGGACTGGCGTGCGTTGCCGACCTTGTAAGTGAGCAAGCGCCGGGGAACGCGTCGCCGGGCCTGACGCGATTCGTTGCCGCTGACCAGCCTCACCACACCGGTCTGCCACTCCAGCCGTTCGACGAGGGGCTCGGCCCAGTCGTGGCGGAAGGCGAACACGCCGCGTTGCGCATCCGGCCACGGCTGGTCGCCAAAGGCGTCCATACCGGTCGCAACGATGGCGCTGGATGCCGTGTCCCGGCGCAATACTTCGACCAGAAATATCGGCGCATCGATGGGCGGCCACGGGTACGCCAGAGACTCGGCAAGCCAGTTCGCCGCCAAGTTGGGCGGAACCGGTGCAATGGCGGTTTCGGGAGTGAAGGCGACCGCGCTGGCTCCGAACGATGCGCGCGACAGCACTTCGCCCTGAAATTCCGGCAGTTCACTTCCGGGCGTCGGCCTGCTGGAAACCTCTGCAACATCCTGGACGATGCGGCGATCCGTCATGCCGACTCCGCTCCGAACTCAGCGGCATTGAAGGCGGCCTCCGTCCACTGCACGTTGCCGTTCGGGTTGCGTTCGAACAGCGTGCTCTGCCACGCCAGTTGCTCCTGCAGAATGATGTCGGTGCTGACGGCGCTTTGTGCGCCACTGACGACCAGGCCTTTGACCTTGCCCAGACCCGCATCGGTCTTTCGGGCCAGCATTGTGAGCTGCACGCCGTAGATGGCGGGCGTGGCCATTACCGGCAGCGGCTGGACATCGAAGGACTGGCGCAGCCCCACGTTGGGCGCACTGATCGCTGTGGCTTCGTCCTCGTCGCTGACGGCTTCCCAGGCAGCAGTGCCGACCGGACTGGCAGTCCACTGGTTCAAACTGCCATCGGCCTGTGCCTGCAAGGCATCGACGCGCACATCACCGAGGAAGGTGTTGTTGATCGTGCCGCTGGTGTCGGCGATGTAGAAGTCATCGACGTCGATGGTCAGCGGACAATTCTGGCCGGGCACCGCGCCCACGAATGCCGTGAGCAGTTGGCCACCCCCTTGGATGGTGTTCTGCGCCGTCATCTGGATGGCCAGGATGCCGTTGATGCGCACCGACAGCACACCGTTGCTGGTGCCCTGCGTGACCTGCAGTTCGATGTAGTGCCAACCGCGCGCGGGAGCGCTCGCCACTGAGACAGAGATCAGCTGGTCATAGCCATACTGCCAGCGGTAGAGCTTGAGCCGACCGTCCTCACCGATCTTGACGAGGTGTGCGACCTGCGAATTGGCATCGCGCACGCCAAGCAGCAAAGGTTCGGTGTAGGTGTTCTGGTACGACACCACGCGAATGGCCGCACCGACGATCAGGCTGGTCTTGGTGGCGTCGAGATTCTTGACGTAACCGCCGCCCGAACCTTCCGGCAAACGCAGGGCATAGGAGGACGGGCGACGACCATTGATGCGCGTGGCCTGCGGTGAGAGATAGGCCGCCTTGCCGCGCGCCAGCCACGGGTCGCCAAAGCTGTCCACGGCCTGCGGGTCGTAGTGATCGAAGCCGTCGATGAACAGTAGTGCCATTGGACTTTCCCCTGAAAATTCAGCCCTGCAGCGCCGCACGGATGGCCCGTGCATTGCGCCCGATGATGTTGACGATGACTTTTTCTCCGGCAGGCGACTGCAGATGGTCGTGGGTGACTCCCGGATCGACCGCATTGACGATGCGTACTGCCTGACTGACCTGCGGCTGCGCGGGCGGCACTTTCACCTCCGGCACCAGACCTCCGGCAGCGAAGGCCAGCTCACCACCTGTGAAACGCGGGCCTGCCGACAAGCCGTTGAGCGAATCGAGGAAGGCCACGCCGACCTGGCGCACGGCGGCTGCACGAACGACGTATTCGCCTGCCGACAGGCGGGCCGGGATCGAGTCCGAGGTGGCACTGCCCGGGCCGGAGACGAAACCGCCTCCCGCGAACTTTTTGATGCCACCCAAGAGCGCCATCACGGCGGCGACCATTGCCACCATCGCGGCCACCGCGAGTGCGGGGCCAACATAGGGAATGGAGGCCTGCGACGCGGCGGCACCCGCGCCAGCCTTGGCTGCATCCATCGACACCACGGTGGTGGTCTCGGCGGACTTCTGTGCAACCTTGGCGGCGCTGGCGGAAGCGTCTGCCACCTGTTCCTGCTGGATGAAACCGAGCTTGAGCGCCAGCATCCGCGCCTGCATGGCGATCCACTGCTGGAAGGGTTGGATCACGATCTGCTGTAGGAAAGCATCGGCCACCTGCTGGAAGATGCTCGCCAAGGCACTGCGCCAGGTCTGCGCGCCGGTGATCATCCCGTTGAGCGCGCCGCCAAAACTCTCGCCAATGCGATTCCACAGCGGGGCCATTTCATCGACCGTGAGCCGGGTGCGATCCAGCTCGTTGCGCCACGCCTGCACGCGAATCACCGCATCCGGCCCGATGGCTTGCGCGGCTTGCTGCATGGTCGGCAGCAAGCGTTCCATCTCGGTGGCCGATTGCTGTTGCAGGGTCACGATCTGCTGGCGAGCCTGCGCTTCGGTCAATAGCCCAGCCTGTTGCTGGGTCTGGATCGCCTCCTGCGCATTGCGCATCCGCTCGGTGACTTGCCGCCACTGAGCTTCCAGCGCCGCCAGATTGGCCTGCGCCGCCTTCACATTGATCAGCCGGTCAACGAGCGACACGCCGTCGGCATCGCTTTCTGCCGCCAGCCGTGCCCGCAGATCCCGGTAGCTGCGTTCGATGGCGGCTTGCCGGTCGGCATCCGTCGCCGTGCCGGTGATCTGGGCCAGTTCCTCACGCGCCTGCGCCAAAGCGTCGGCCAATTCGCGCTCGGCTTGCGCTGCCTTTCGGGCGTTGGCCTGCTCGATGTCCGTGCGCCGGTTGTTGAGCGTGATGAGGTCGGATTCTGCTTTAGCCACTTCCGCCTTGGCGCGCAGCCGGTCGTTTTCCGATTTGCCGGTGGTGGCGACTTGCTGACTGCGTGCCAGCTCCTGCTGCTTGCGGGCAATCTCGGCATCGACCTCGCGCTGCTCGATGGCCGTTTTCTGCGTGTAGTAGTCGCGCACCGAGACCAGACGGTCTTCGAGTGCGGCATCCAGCGCAGTCTGTTGCCGGGTCAAACCGTCCTTGAGCAGCGTGAACTCGGCGTCCAGCTGCGCTTTCATCAGCGTTGTCTGCGCGCCGGTCGTGTCCTGCGCTGGCTTGGCGGCCTTGGGTTTGGTCAGGCGCTGCAGCAGTTCCGGATCAGCCTGGATCTTGGGAGCCTTGACCTCAATGGGCTTGGGATCGAACAGGCTGTCGCGGAAGGACGCCAGCTCATCCAGCCGTTTGACCAGATTACCCTTGAGGTCGGCAATGATCGCCTTGGCTCCTTCGGTGTTGCCCTTGAGCGCTTCCACGGCGGCGGCCACGCCAGCGCCGATAGCCTCACCCAGCGCCACGAAGGCCTTACCGACCGTGGCGGCACCGAGCGCCAGGGTCTTGAGCACCAGCACCACGCCATCCAGGATCGCGCGTAGCGTTCCGCCTTGCTTGGCCGACTCGACCATGCCACCGGCCATGTCATTCAGAGCGGGCAGCAAGGACGCGATGATCTGGTTTCCGATGCTGGTGGTGGCCAGTTTCAGCTTGTCGAGCGCATCGTTAAAGTTGCCCGCCTGCGCCGCAGTCTCACTACTCATCTGCACGCCAAGCGCCTGCATCTCGGCGGCGAGCTCATTGATGCCGTCGCGCCCCTGATTCAGGAACGGGATCAGCTCGGCTCCCGACTTGCCGAACAGTTGCACGGCCAGAGCGGTTTTCTCCGCGCCATCAGGCATGGCCTTGAAGCGCTCGGCCAGATCGAGCAGCACCTGATCGGTGGCGCGCAGGGTGCCGTCCTGGTTCTTGAACTCGACACCTACGGCGGAGAATCCGCGCGCGGCATCTTCCGACCCAGTCGCGGCTTCCAGCATCGTGGTGGACAGCTTGCGCAGCCCCTTCTCGAACGATTCGCCGGACACACCGGACTGCTCGGCTGCCGGTTTCCATACCGACAGGGTCTCGACGCTGACACCCACACGCTGCGACATCTCGTCGAGTGCGTCGCCGGTGTTGATGGCCGATTTCACCATCGCGGTCAGGCCCGCCACCGACACGGCCACGCCGAGGTTAGCCAGCACGCCGTTGACGCTCTTGGCCGTATCGGTGAGGCCGCCCAGTCCGCGCTTGATCGAATCGAAGGCGGTCTTGGTCTGGTCGACGGCACTGATCAGGATTTGGGCACGGTTGCTTGCCATCAGACTTTGTCCAGTTCTTGTTGAATCGCTCGAGCCAGTGCAGGCAAGGCACGCTGCACGCCGCCAGCCAGGTTCAGTCGCCGTTTGAGATCGACACGCTTGACCAGCACGGCGATGGGAATTTCCTGACCGCGCTTGATCTGTTTCGCGCCAGTGCGACCACGCTCGGCACGTTTGAAGCGGCCCAGCTGCCCGGCGTTCTCTTTGATGTTCTCGGCCATCAGCAGCACGCGACCGTTCTTCTCGATGAAGAAGGCATTGCCCGAGCGCATCAGGCCGTCGATGACCGCCTTGAAACGCTTGGGGCCGATGCGACCGGGCAGCAGCGGGATCAGCAGGTTGCCACTCACGCTGCCGCCTTTTTCGTGCAGACCGAGCCAGGGGATCTTGCTGCCCACCAGCAAGGCAGGCAGTTGCTCGGGCTTCTTGTCGAATACCTTCACGCCCATCGACGAGATGAAGCTGGTGCGCTTGACGGTGAAGGCGCTGCGCATTTCGGATCGCGCGGCATCACGCACTTCACGCCCGCCCGATTGCATTCCCTTGGCGACGGCGGCGTGGATGGCGCGACGCCGCTCGGTACTCCACGCCGCCAACTGGCGCGGGTCCAGCAGGCCAGTGGTGGTGAGCGAGAGACGCATGGATCAGTCCTTGAGCAGATCGCGTTGCAGTTGTTCGATGCCACGCTTCTCGCCCTGCGCCGCCACGGCGACCACGCCGAGCAACTGGGCGAGTTGTTGTCGCTCCAGTTGCCCGTCGGCGTCGAGAAAGGCTTGGGCTTGCGTGAGCGTGTAGCCCATCAAGTCACCGAGGCGGTGACCGGCGCGGATCAGGCGGGCGACGGCAGCGTCCCAGCCGAGTTCGTCAGCGAGCGCAGCGTCGGTGCGAGTCGCTGGGCCGCGCCCTGAATCGCCGGAACGACGTGCGCCACGAAAAAATCCGCATTCACCTCGAACACGGCAGCGGCCAGAAGAACGGCGTCCTCCAGCGACAGGTCATTGATCCACGCACGCTCACGACGCGTGGTGATCGCCAGCAGATCGAGCACGGCATCGCCGTGCCGTCCCAGCAAGGCCATCCAGTCCGGATCACTGGTCAACTCGGATGCCATCGGGCGCACCACGGCCAACAGCCTTGGCAACTCACCCAGCCGGATCGGCGTCAGCTCCAGCGCGGTACCAGACAACGTTACGACCACAGGCTCAGGGGGGAAGGTCTTGAAACCGTCCATCACAGCAGCACCAGACGGCCGAACTGACCGAGATCACCGCCCACCGGCTTGGTCAGATCCGCCAGTACCTGGCCCGACAGCTCGAACTTCAGCAGTTCGTCCGTGATGATCGAGAGTTCCTTGGCCGGGTTGATGGCCACGCGGTAGAGGTCGATCACCACCTCGCGGTTGCCGTCGGCGGTGTTGAGCCCTTCGAAGCGAATCCAGCGCTCGGGCAAGGGCTGGGTGAACATCGCCGTGCTCTGCGCCGCGCCATAGGCGTAATCGACGGTGAACGGCTCGGTGTACGGGCCGCCCGACGTGGCATCGAGCACCACCAACGAACCGTGCTTGGCATTGACGCTGTACTGGCTGGCCGGGAGCGTCTTGGGCGTGGCATCCGAGTCCTGGATCTGCACGGCGGACACGTTTTGCATGGCCAACGGGTACAGACTGCCCGGCGTGACCGGGTTGGGCAGTAGTTCGCCAGTCACCGTACCGGGGGTGATCGTGGTCGTGGTGCCATAGAGCGCGAGCGCCAGGTTGGTGGCGATCAGCTCTTCCAAGGTGCAGGCGAACTCGCCTTTCTTGGTCTTGATGAGCTGCAAGTCGGTCAGGCGCTGACCCGACTGCGCTTCCTGGTGCTCGATGGTGTCTACCGACAGCGACACCTTCAGCTCGGGCACGTTGCCAACGAAGGTCAGCCCGGCGGGGTTGCCGAGTTCATCACGTGCGCCGATGTAGACGCGGCCTTGTCCGGAAAAGTAAGCCATGTTCAGTCTCCTTGGGTGGCTGCAGTTGTGGAAACACCGGACGTGGCATCACGGCGGGTGGGTTTGGAATCGGTGGCGGGGGTGGCCGCTTTGGCCGTGCCTTGTGCGATCAGCCAACGGGCGCTGGCGTCATTCAGATCAAGGCGATCACCTACGGAGAGGCGCTTGCCTGCGTGGGTATGGGGTTTCAGTAGTTCGATGGAGAGATTTGGCATAAGGGGTTCATCCTGTTTGGGTGAGATCAATGGCGTGGGTGCGGTAGCGGATTTCGTAGCGGGCGGGCAGCGCGACGGCCCCGGCGTCGGCGTCGTCGAACTCCCATTCGCAGTCGATCTCGCGCACGGCGATGGCCAGACCGCCCAGATTTGGGTCGGCGAGCATTGCCGCGTGGGCCGCGACCAGCGCCTGGTCGGCCACGTCGAAGGCATCCGCACCGCGTGCCACCACGGCAAGCCGGACGATCAGCAACCGGTCGACCAGGTGGTTGGCGTGGGCGGTGATGCTGTCGCCATCGACGAACAACAGCAGCGCCGGACTGGTCTCGCGGGTGACCGGCACGGCAGGCATGCGCAGTACCGGCGTCGGGACAATCGCAGATGCCAGGCGCGTGACGATCTCCCGCAAGACGCGCTCGCGGACGGAGTTCATGGGGTGTTCCTCAGAGTTGGGAGAGTGAGGCGCGACGCTCGGTGCCGTCGCCGATGGCGCGCACGTCGCGTACCTGATAGGTATTGCCTGCCACCTCGACCGTGTCCCCGGCTGCCAGCGTCAGCCACGCTGCCGGGTAGTCGATCTGGTAGTCCCGCGACAGTGCAAAACCATCCAGCACGGTTTCATCCGGGGCACGGAAGGCGCAGTGCACGGTGGTGCCCGCCACCGTGACGGCGGTCAGCAGTCCGGCATTGCGAGCCGCCTCGTACAACGTCGCGACATCCATCAGGCCGCCACGAGCTTGATCAGCACACCCGGGCGGTGGCACATCGGCAGCGGGTTCGATTGCGTGTGCAGATCAGTGCCCCGGTCGAATTTGCGCGGCTCCTGCTTGGCATACAGCGGCTGGCCGATGGTGTTCACGGTCTCGTTGAAGTCCGCTGGCGCGAAGTAGGTCGCGAAGGTATCCACCGTGCCGACCGGGAAGGCATGGGCTTCCCCTGCGGCAATGAAGCGGCGCGACCCCAGCGTGCCGTCGGCCTGCACGAAGGAGGCCTGGCCACGGTATTCCTCGAAGGTGATGCCGCTGTAGCTGAAGCCCGAGCGCATGTCGTTGATCAGCACCGCGCCCTGCTGCCAGTTCTGGTAGGCGGTCTTGACCTCCTTGTGGGTGGTCAGCGCCCGGAAGAACTCGGTCGAGCACAACACATGCACGCCGGTCGAGAACTCGCCGGTGAGCCCATCTTCCATGAGGCCCAGCAACTCGAGGCAGGCAGTCTTGATTTGCCCGTTGTCGGCCGCCGTCGAAAACTCGAAGGACACCGATTGCGCAGTGATGTCGAACTCGTCGAACAGATCGACGAGCTCACTGCCATCAGCGTCGAGGATCTTGCCCTTGAGCGCCCCCATGCGCAGATGCTCCAGAGTGATCGCGTGCTTGTTGCGCATGGTCTCCAGATGACGCGCCATGACACCGCCGATGGCTTCCATTTCGGTTTCGGAACCAAAGGCGCGCAGTCCTTGCACTTCCTCGGGCAGCACCACGTCGTCGTGGGGGATGTGCGGGATCACGAAGGAGCGCAGGTTGCGCTTGCCACGTTCTCCCACCGTGCCGGGCGAACCGGGCGCGCGGGTGGGCAGCAGATTCAGACGACCGGCGTACTCCTCGACGATGATCTGCCGGGTGCGCACCGGCTTGGCCGGGAACAGGTTGAGTTGCTCCAGCCGCCCATAGCGGTTGGGCAGGAGGTTGATGGCAGCCGTCAGGCTGGCCATCGAGAAGCCGGGGTTTTCAAAAGGGTTCTGCATTTGGGATCTCCAGAAATGACGAAACCCGCCAGCGGCGGGTTTTGGGGGGAGTGAAACGGAGCGTTGGAAGTGGGTCAGGCGCTGTCGCGCACCAGCACCCCAAGGGCGGTGAGTTGGGCAACGGCAGTTGCCTTCTGTGCAACCGTCAGACCGGTCGGCCAGACCAATGCGCCGCGCGCGACGATGGCGTGACGGGCGATCAGGATCGCGTCCTCACGGTCGATCAGCGTCGCATCGACGTCATTGCCGAGTACGCCAACGGCGATTTCCGTGCCGTCGGTGGCGGTCGGATCGATGGCCTTGAGCTTGGCGGTAGCCGTTTCGCGGCCCACCACAGTGCCCAGTGGCAGGTTCTGCGCGGCAGCGACGGTGTCCTGGTCGCGCGAGTAGAGGTTCGGCGCTTCGTACTTCAACAGGTCGCCGAGATTCTTGGGTTGAGTGACAGTGGGCATGGCTTACTCCTTGGCGGTGAGTTTCTTGACGGCAGCGACCACCGGACTGTTTTCCGGGTGCTGGCTGGTTCCTGCCTCGGCGGTGATGCGCGAGGCGATTTCGGGTTGGTCGGCACGGGCGTCGAGCAAGGCGCGGCGCACCTGCGCTTCCGAGAAGCCTGCTGCGAGGAATTCCGCCGTGCGTTGCGACTGGCCCGCGATCAGGCACATCTCTGCAATTGCCTGTGCTTGGCCGCGCCCGCTGGCAAAGGACTGCGCCAGTGCGGCTTGGGCAGCAGGCGTCGGTTGCGAATCGCTGTCGGTCTGCGGCTGGTCGCCCTGTGGGGCGGTGTCGGCCGGATCGCTCGGGTTTTCGTGGTCGTCTTTGGGGTCGGTCATGGTGTTCTCCAGGGTGAAAGGTTTGCTTCGGGGCGGGTTTGAAATGGATTGAGTGGACAGGCTTCGCGGCGAGGCGCGGGCCACGCCAGGCTGCGCCAACCGCTGCTTGGCAGCCAACGCGTCGGTGAACTCGGTCATCACCGCATCAAACGGCATCACCGCGTCGGCGAGGCCTGCTGCCACCGCCTGCTCGCCATAGAACAGCCCCGCTTCGGTGGCGCGCACGGCATCCGGATCGATGCCGCGCATCTGTCCGACCTGATTCACGAAGATGTCGTAGAGGCGATCCACCTCGGTCTGCAACGCGGTGGTGGCCTGGGGGGTGAGTGGCTCGTGCGGGGAGAAATCGTTCTTGTGGCTGCCCGCGAAGACAGCGGTGTAGTTCAGGCCGTCCTTGGCGTCCTTCACCGACTGGTCGACGTGTAGCGCGATCACGCCAACCGACCCGACGCCAGCGGTCTGCGACAGCGTCAGGCGCTGGCAGGCTGCCGCGATGGCAAAAGCCGCCGAGTACGCGGCATCGTTGGCGTGCGCCCAGATCGGCTTGATGGTGCTGGCAGCGCGGATGCGCTCGGCCAACTCGAACACACCCGATGCCTCGCCGCCGGGCGAATCCAGATCGAGCAGGATGCCCGCCACCTGTGGGTCGGCCAGCGCGGCGTCCAGTCGGGCTTCGATCTCGCCGTAGGACATCAGGCCAGAGGCGGCTTCGATACCCATCGAACGTCTGACCAGCGTGCCGACCACCGGGATGACGGCAATGCCAGCCTGACCCGGTGTGGCGCTTTGGCGCGGCATGGGCAGCGGCATCGCCATGTCCAGATCGGGCAAGCCGATGCGGGAACCCAACACGGAGAGGATCACGTCGAGTTTGGGACGCGCAATGAGGAGCGGCGTCCCGTAGAGGCGGGACGCCAGATGAACGAGTTGCATGTCAGTTGTCCTGTTGGTCTTGCGGCACGGTCACCGTGGCGGCCGCATTCATGGGAGCGCCCAACGTCGATGGTTGGGGCGCTTTGTCGTGGCGCGGGTCGGAGTCGAAGACCAGACCGAGCGCATCGGCGCGCTGGTTGTCGGCGGCGATCTCGCGGTCGATGTCCTCGGCGTCGTAGCCGAAGGCCGAGATGGCTTCCGAGCGAGACAGCAGCCCGGCGCGAATGGCGGTCAGCATCGCGTCGAATTCCTTCTTGGGATCGACCCACTGCCAACCCTGTGGAATCCATTTGGCCGCGAAGTAGTCGCGCTTCTTCTCGGTGAACTGCGGCAGCGCCAGCGCGCCTTCAAGTAGCGCTTGCTCCATCCAGGCACGCCAGATCGGGCGGCACAGCTGGTGGACGATCACACCGTGCTGGATGGCCTCACAGCGGCGGCGAAACTCCAGCAGCCCGGCCCGGATCGACGAATAGTTCACTTGCGTCAGGTCGCCGGTCAGCATCTCGTAGGTGATGCCCATCGCCGCTGCCACCGCCCGGAACTGCATGCGCAGGAATTCGGCGTAGCTCGCGCCAACGTCGGCGGGCTGACTGAACTTCACGTCCTCACCGGGCTCCAGGATCTGCATCGTGCCCGGCTCCAGCCCGGCCAATGCAGCCCCGCTGGCATCCGGCAAGCCTTCGCCCATCAGGTTGTCCTCGGGGGACAGGCGCGTGATGAAGCCCGCGAACATCGCGGCGGTTTTCTTGCGCACGAGCTCGGCGTCGTCGTACTGGTCGAGTTCGTTGAGCTTGACCAGTGCGCGCGCCAGCCACGGTTCGCCCCGGATCTGTCCGGGCCGCAAGGGACGAAACAGGTGAATGATTTCGCTGGCCGGGACACGCACTGTGTCGAGACCGCCCACCAAGCCACCAGTGCCCGACATCGGAGCCAGTGAGCCATCACCCGGGTGTGAGCGATACAGGTGGTAAGCCACCCGCCGTCCGAGCTTGTCGAATTCGATGCCCGCACGGATCACATTTCCCGAAGCCAATTCCTGATTCAGCGTGGCTGGCAGGTGTTCGGGTTCGAGCAACTGCAATTGCAGGCCCACCGGCAGGCCATCCTCCGGGCGGCGATAGCGCAGCCGCACCAGACATTCCCCGCCTTCGAGCATGGCGCGACAGGCCAAGGCCTGCAGGCCGTAGAAATCGGTCAGTCCGGCGGCATCGGCCTCCTCGCACCAGTCCCACCACAGGCTGTGGATCGCTTCACGCAAGGACTGATCAGCCAGCATGCTCTGCGGCTTGATGCCGGTGCCAATGGCGTTCGAGACAAAGGCTTCAACGCCTGCCGCTGCCCAGGCATTGCGGCGTACCAGATCGCGGCTCTTGGCGCGCAATTCGTTCTGGGTGAACGCCAGCGCTGCGACCGCACCGGGATTGCCGACCTGCCACGCCAATGCGCGACGCCCGCCACCGATACCGTCATAGAACGGGGAGCCGCCAAGCAGACTCATGCCGACGCCTTTTCGCAACCGATCACGCATTCGGTCAAACCATTGCATGTTCAGAACCCTTTGCCGGTGGTGACCCGGATCTGGCGTGGCGCGCCAGGCCACAGTCCGGTGTCCACGGCCTGCTCGAAGAGGTCGCGCTTGACCGCCGCAATGGCGGCCTGGAGTTCATCGACGCTGCGGTACTCGACGGTCTTGTCGCCAAAGGTCACGCGCTTTTCGCCCTTGACCAGCGCCGCTTCCAGTGCGTCGAGATGTGCTTGTGTGTAGGCCATCAGCGGTACACCGTGAGGTTGATTTCGGAGGAGTCGTCGAAGGATGCAGACGTGGTGGCGCAACTGACGTCGACGTACTGGGCGGTCTTCTGGTCGGTGCTGGATCGCACGATGGCAATGCGCTGCGTACCGCTGTTGGTGCTGCTGCGGGCGAGCGCCGTCCAGCAATAGTTGGCGTCGGGCATGGCAGTGGCGAAGGTCACCCGGTAGCGGCCAGCCGCCGTCCGGGTCACGCTGGCCACGTTGTGCGATGCGCGAACGACGACCTGCGTGCCGACATAGCCGAAACACACCCACGCCCGGGCCACGCCGGGGTGGGTGGCGTCGATCTTGGTCTTAACCTCGAGCCCGACACGACTGGCCAGCGCACTGATGCGCGATGCGAGGCTCATCAGACCAGCGCACCCACAAAGACCGCGACGAAGTCTGTGTCGGTATTGCCGACATCGGTGGCTGCGACGGCTCCGATGTTGCTGCGTGCCTGAAGTTGCTCGGCCACGGTCAGCGACTGCGCCGCATCGAAGCGCACACGGTTGTTGACGGCGGCGAGCAGCGCATCCAGGCCACTGGTGCCGTTCTGCAGCAGTTGCTGGATTTCCACCAGCGTGTCGTAGGCGGCATCGGCACCGCCCAAGATCTCGGTCTTGAGCGCATCGAGCAGCGAGACGATCTTGTTGGACGAGTACGTGGTCGTGGCCGCGACGTGCGCATCGTCGATCACCGCCGACGACACCACGGCGGCTTTCAGTTCGTTGATGGCCGCGACCAGATTTGACTTGTCGGTGGTGGTGAGGTTGGCCAGGTTGCCTGCCTTGGCGCGGACGTCGTTGAATTCCTGCGCGACGCGGATGACCAGGCTTTCGATACGGGTAGCAAGACTCATGTTTTCTCCTTGAGGTGTCAGGACAGCCAGCGGCTTTTGATCACGCGCCGACCGGTGTTACGGTTGCCAGAAACAGCGAGGCCACCGCGTTGGGTGGCCTCGTTGATCGATTCAGTAGGTGTTTCAAGGGCTGGCGGACTGGCCAGCCCCAGTTGTCGCTCCAGTTCCCGCCAGTGACGTTCCTCGAAGCGATCCAGACCCGCCGCCGATGCAGCCGCGCGGGCGTAGACGTAGCAGTCGAGCGCCTCATTGCGCTCACGCATCTTTTGCCACTCACGCACCGGGAAGCCGTTGCGGTCGCGGCGGGTGATCAGTTGTTCCGCGCAGAGTTGCTGGATGAACTCAGCGTCGATCTTGGGCAGATGGACGAACCCGGCCGGGAACACCGTGGTCAATCCGTCCTCGCCAACATCTGCGCTCTTGCGCAGGTTGTTGTAGAACTCGAGCTTGGCGATACCGACCGCCACCGTGAACACCTTGATGCCTCGGCGCAGCTTCTTGCCGCCCTGCGACATATCGACGGCAGTTGGCGTCCCGATCAGGGCTGCACCGCGCGGCACACCCTTGACCGCCATCACGCGCGGATCGTGGCAGGCCCGCACGAAGGCATAGGCCTCCTGCGTGGCAAAGCCGGTATCCAGTGCAAAGCGGGCCAGCGGCAGCGCCGCGCCCGAGGCGTGTGTCCACGATTCAGAGAGCATTTCAGCGAGGCGCTTCCATACCGTGTCGCGGGCGGTGTCGCCCATCAGCACGCGGTGCTCGACCAGCCAAGACTCCTTGCCACGCCCGAAGGCCCAGACCGATGCCTCAATGCGATCCTTTTGCACGTCGGCCGCGCCCACCAGGAGTAGACCGCCTTGTGGAACACTGCCGACGCGGTAGTCCTCGCGGCGCTCGACCAGTCGTTGCCAGTCCGGTGCTTCGCCTTCCTCGACCCAGGTTTCGCCCAGCTCAGTATTCTTGAAGGTCTTGATGGCGGCAGCCGATCCTGATTCCTTGCTGACCGCGCTCTCCCACGCAGCGGCGATCTCCCGCCACGAACGCCAGCCCACCGGGCTGTACAGCGACGACAGGTGAAAGCCCGCCGTCTTGCCCGTGCCATCAGTGATCATCGCGCGCCACTCGCCGTGTTCCAGCATCCACGTCTTGTGGTGCTCGGCAATCGCGGTGTCACACGACTCGCAGATGTAGGCAGCGGTCTCCGGTTGCCCTTTGTCCCAGCGCAGCTGCTCGAAACGCAGCCACTGCCGATGCGAACAGTGCGGGCACGGCACGAAGTAGCGCCTCTGGTCACTGGCCTCGTACTCACGCTCGATGGCCGACGCCCCTGAGATCGTCGGTGTCGAGACAATGAAAATCTTGCGTCGCGCGAAGGTGCGCGTGCGCGCCTCGGCCAGCGAGATCGCATCGCCTTCACCCTCGACGTCCAGCGGGTAACCGTCGACCTCGTCGAGAAACAGATAGCGCACCGGCATCGAGCGCAGACCGACCGCGCTGTTCGCACCAGTCATCACCAGCACACCGCCCCTGAATTCCTTGGCCAGGATGGTGTTGCCCGAATCCCGGCTGCGCGCCGGTGCAATCAGTTCGGCCAATGCCGATGACTCTTCGATCAGCGGATCAATCCGCTGCTTGGAGTTGCGCTTGGCCATCTCTACTGTTGGCCACACCGCCATCATCGGGCCCGGCGCGTGGTGGATCACGTAGCCGATCCAGTTCGATCCCATCTCAGTCGCGCCAAGCTGGGCGGCTTTCATGAACACCACGCGCTCGACCGGGGAGGTCGGCGACAGGCAATCCATGATTGCTTTCAGGTACGGCGTGCGGCTGGTGCGCCAGCGCCCCGGTTCGGCAGATGCCTTACTGGAGAGCATCCGGTGGCGATCCGACCATTCGGACACGGTGAGCAGCGGGTCGGGCGTCAATCCTTCACGCCACGCTCGTTCGATCTCGGCAGCGCCTTCGTAGTCCATGTCCATCAATCCACCCTTGGGCGCATCTCGCCCAGTTCCTGCAAGTGCTCACGCACCGCCGCCTCCAGGGCGATGTGCATCGTGTGGGGATCGACACCGAGCTTGGCCGCCATCTGCGCCGAGATGCGCGCTGGCCAGTTGAGCCATGCATCGCGTTCAGAGCGCGCCAGTTTGAAAACGTGGGCGATGGCCTGTGGCCGATCCACCAGCTCGCCCTTGAGGCGGGCCAGACGCACCTTGTTGGTTTGCGCCTTGACCACCTCATTGACCGTGCGCGCCTGAAGCAAGGACGTGCCACCTGAGGGCAGCGCTGCAGGCCCATCACCCGTGGTGCCGCTGGATTCCGGTACAGCGACCTTGACGGCGCGGGCGGTGGTTCCATTGCGCGGCGCATCGGAGTTGCGTGCCCATTCGCGGTCGACACGCTCGGCATCAATCGTTCCGTCTGCCTCCGGCGTGATCCGCCCCGCAGCGATGGCCTTGCGCACCGCCGCATCGGACACCCCTCGGTGGCGTGCGTAGGCACGAATCGAAATACCCATATTTCCCCTTCGGGGCACCTTCAATCATTTGTTCGTCATTCCTGCGGATTGAGCTTGGCTTCCATCTGGAACAGCGCGTTCATACGTTCGTCATCAACACCATCAAAGGACACGGACATGAGCCAGATCGAAACCATCCTCACCCTGATCGCGCAGAAGCACCTCGGCATCGAGACGCTGGAAACGCGCAGATCAGACAGCCTCGATTTCCACGACACGGCGGTCTGGTGCATCAAGGACGCACTGGAGGCTGCCTTCAAGGCGGGTGTCGAACTTGGCGGATCGATGCCCAAGGCCACGGAATCGGAAATCGCCAAGGACTGATCGAAAGCGCAGCAAGCCAAGCAGGAAACGCTTGGCTTCACTGCCGAACAGCGCGTTCATCACATCGTCATCAACCACCCCGAAGGAGCAGATCATGACCACCACCCAACTGACCCTGTCCCAGCATTCCGTCCTGGCCTACGCCATCCACAACACCAGCGGCAAGATCGATTGGTTCCCCGACAACCTCAAAGGCGGCGCACGCAAGAAAGTGCTCGACGGCCTCTTCAACCGCGCCCTGATCACCACCGATGGCACCAACTGGTTCGTTGCCGCCGAGGGTTACGACGCAATGGGGTGCGCTCGTCCCGCACTTGCGCCTCTGGAGGCTGACCCCGAGATCGAGGCAGCCGTGACGGCAGCCGAGGCCACGTGGGCCAAGGACAGCGCAGCGGAGCCAACCAAACCGCGCACCCGCGAGAACAGCAAGCAGGCCGAAGTGATTCGGATGCTGCAACGCCCAGAGGGCGCGACCATTGGCCAGATCTGCATGACCACCGGCTGGCAGGCGCACACCGTGCGCGGCACCTTTGCCGGAGCCTTCAAGAAAAAGCTCGGCCTGACCATAACGTCCGACAAGCCGCACGGTGGCGAGAGGGTTTACCGCATCGCCTGAAAACTGATGGCGAGGGTGGCCATGAATAGCTTGGCTTCTCTCGCCACAAGCGCGTTCATGCTGGTGTCGTGATTGACGACGCATCACAAGGAAAACCGCCATGAGCACCATGACCATCACCATCGAACGCACCCCGCGCACCCTGCAGTTTGGAGGCCAGAGCCTCCAGGTCGAGGAGTTGAGCATCCGCCTGCCGTTTGCACGCAAGCCTGCCGACGTCGGCGAACTGGGCGGGAGCGACCAGCACAAGGTATTCGTCACCGAAACCAAGGAACTCACCACCACCGAATTCGACGACTTTGCGCGCAGCCTGCTGGTGTCACGCGACTGGCTGCGCGGCAAGGGCGGTGGCACTGGCGACGGGTATCTCTGCGTCGAGGTCACCGCACCCGGGCGTCCCTACCTCTACGTCAATCCCGAGGGCGGTGATTACGCCCGCTACGTGGCCCGTCTCGGATGATCGAAATTGATCGAGAAGGAAGCCGAGAACAGCTTGGCTTCTCAATCGAACAGCGCGTTACTACAGGCATCGCAACGATCAACCCGAAGGAGAAAGCGCCATGACCACCAACCAGATCCCCGCCACCCAGAACGATGCTTGGGGCTTTTGGGGCACGATGAACGAACACGCCAGCGCCGCATGGCAATTGGCGATGACCGCCATCTCGGACGCCACCAGCAAGCCCCTCGAATCGGTGCGGATCTTCCTCGACAGCCGCCATGGACGCCACTTTGCCGACGACGTTCAGAACGGTTTGCACCAAGGCCAAGCCTTGCCGGATGCGATCAACGCCGCCACCCAACGCTGGATGGGTTGGTCGATTGGCCGCCAGACCAGCAAGCAGTACGGCATCCCGCGCGGTCTGCCTTACCTGACAGGCTTTGTGATCCACTGCGAGATCTGCGACGAGATGGCCGCCTGATGAAAACGTCCGCCACCGAACGGGAGCAGGCGCTGCGTTGGCTGATTGCCAACCGGCGCCCAGACGTCTCTATCGAGCAGGCCGTGCGCGTGATGTGCACAGCGCTGCCCCGCGATCTCGCCACGATGCAAATCCTGCAGCGCATCGCGGAGGAAGAAGAGGCCAAGCAACCCGACCAGCCATTCAACTGGCGCACACTTCCTGGTCTGCCGCCTCGCGGATAGCCGTCTGGCCGGTGAAGTCTTCCCACCGGCGCACGATGACATCCACGTACTTCGGATCGAGTTCGATCAGCCGCGCCGCACGCCCAGATTTCTCAGCGGCGATCAGCGTCGTGCCAGAACCGCCGAAGGGATCGAGCACCACATTGCCCGGACGGCTCGAATTGCGGATCGCGCGCTCGACCAACTCCACCGGCTTCATCGTCGGGTGCAGATCGTTCTTCTGCGGCTTCTTGATATTCCACACATCGCCCTGATCGCGGTCACCGCACCAGTGGCGCTGCGCACCCTCGGGCCACCCGTACAGAATCGGTTCGTACTGGCGCTGGTAGTCAGCACGTCCCAGCGTGAAGGTGTTCTTGGCCCAGATGACAAAGGTTGACCATTTGCCTCCGGCGGCGCGGAAGGCCGCCTGCAGCACATCCAATTCGCTGGACGACATCGCCACGTAGATCCCGCCCCGGCAATGCACGACGGTCGGCGTCAGCGCTGCCAGCAGGAAGTCGTAGAAGCCGTCGCCCAGGTTGTCGTTGAGGATCGCGCGATCCTTGCCGCGCATCTTGTCCTTCGCGCTGTTGGCGTAGTTCACGTTGTACGGCGGATCGGTGAAGACCATATCCGCCACTTCGCCTTGCATCAGCCGGCCATAGCTATCAGCCACGGTCGAGTCGCCACACAACAACCGGTGCGGGCCCATGATCCAGACATCGCCCGAACGCGAGATCGGCGTTTCGCCAACCTCCGGCACCGCATCTTCGTCGGTCTGGCCATCGTTGTTGGGCTCGTCGCCTGCCAGCAGTTCGGCCAGTGCGTCGGCATCGAAGCCGGTCAGGTCGATGTCGAAGCCTTCGAGTTGCAAGGACTCCAGCTCGATGCGCAGCATCGCGTCATCCCAGCCTGCGTTCTCGGCAATCCGGTTGTCCGCGATGACCAGGGCCCGGCGTTGGGTCGGGCTCAAGTGATCGAGTACCACCACGGGCACGATCTCCAGCCCAAGTCTCTGCGCAGCGGCCAATCGCCCATGCCCGGCGACGATGATGCCGTCACTGCCTGCAAGGATCGGATTGGTGAAGCCAAACTCGGCAATCGATGCGGCGATCTGCGCCACCTGATCATCCGAGTGCGTCCGCGCGTTGCGGGCATAGGGCAGCAGTTTGGCTGTCGGCCACTGCTCAATCTTGTCGGCCAGCCAGTTCATGCCGCCACCTCCATTTCGCGTTCAGTGGCGATCTCGTCGAAAGATTGGCCGGTGGCGATGAGCGTGACCGGAACGCCGGGGTGGTTTTGCTGAAAGCGCTTGATGGCCACGTCCACGTACTCTGGCGCAATCTCGACGCTGCGACAAATGCGGCCAGTGCGCTGCGCGGCCAGCATCGTCGTGCCACTGCCGCCGAACGGCTCGAACACGATGTCTCCGGCATCGGTGTAGGACTCGATGGCGAACTCCGGCAACGCCACCGGGAAGACGGCGGGGTGATCAATGTCCTGACCGATCTTGCCCTTGTGGCGCATCACGCGAATCACTGAGTCGGGGATTCGGGTGTCCTGCGTCGGCTGACCCTTGTGCGTCCAGCCGCCGACCTCGCCATCCTTACCGCGCATCGCCGTGGACGACCCGTCAGCGCGCAGGTGCGATTCCTGGCCTGCGTGCTTGCAAGGAACAATCTTGTTGGGTTTGCGGGTGCTGCGATTGAAGTGGAAAACGAACTCGAAGCTGGGAGCCAGTCGGCCCTGCCAGTCGCCGGGCATGCCTGGCCCCTGATCCCAGACATACCACGCAAAGCGCCGCCATCCCTGTTGGCGCATCCATGACAGCCAGCCGTCCCAATAGGGGATGACTTCGTTGTCGCGGTGGATCAGACCGAGGTTGACCAGCACCTGTCCGTCATCGGCCATCGGCACGTTGCCGAATACGCCACGCATCAGAGCATCCCAATCGCCAATGCCACCGGAGGTGTAGTCGCGCTGGTTGCCATACGGCGGCGAGGTGAAGCAAAGCTGCGCGGTGTCACCCTGCATCAGAGTGGCAACCGCAGTCGGATCGGTGGCGTCGCCACAGAGCAGCCGGTGCAAGCCAATAGCCCAGACATCTCCGGGGCGAGTGACCGGCACGGTGGGTGGCTGCGGCACATCATCATCATCAGCGGCGTCATCTGCCGTCTCGTCAGGATCTTCTGCCACCTCCGCCGCATCGTCCTCCAAGGCGGTAGAGAGCAGGCGCTCGAGTTCGCTGCTGTCGAAGCCAGTCAAGGCAAGTTCGTATCCCGATTCGGACAGTTCAGCGAGTTCGAGCGCCAGCATGGCTTCATCCCAACCGGCATCCAATGCCAGCCGGTTGTCAGCGATCACCAGCGCGCGCTTTTGCGCGACGGTCAGATGAGCCAGTTCGATCACCGGCACCTGATCCAGCCCCAGCTTGCGGGCAGCCGCCAGACGCCCGTGGCCCGCAATGATGCCGTTGTCACCATCGACCAGGATCGGGTTCGTCCAGCCGTACTCGACGATGCTGGCCGCGATCTTGGCGATCTGGCTTTCGGCGTGTGTGCGCGGATTGCGGGCGTAGGGAATCAGCGCCTCGACCTTGCGGTACTCGACGTTGAGCGTGTTCAAAGTGTGCGTCCTGAAAATAGAAAACCCGCCGACGGATACCGTGGGCGGGTTTTGGGGGTTGGTGCGAACTGGCGGGGTGCGAACTGCGAACCGTGCGAACCTTGGTTCGCACCCTGACGCTAAAAAAGCGCCGCGCTGTCGCCCCCCGCATTGGCTTTTGGCCAGGAAGGACCCGTTGATTTCCGGGTGGCTCCCTCTGCCGTCACCTCTGTCCAGAAGATAGCTGAAATACTACCCCCGACCGGCCCGTTTTGTTGCAGGGCTACCGGGTCTCGAAAAGGACAAACGAGGCAAGGCGAGGACAAACACGGCAGGCATTACCCTAAATTGCCCACGTTTTTGGAGCATCCATTGTCAATGGCTCGCTGTGTGGAGCGTGATCACTGTGCGCGCAGCGTGACACCGCCGTGCGCTGCATTGAGGTGGTCGGCGACCGTTTGCAATGCCCGCTGCCAATGCCGCCATGCCGTCGTTCGGTCGCAGGCAAAGCGGATCGTTATGTCTCGCCACCCGTAGCGCTTGGCCCGCATCCAGACCAAGTGCCTGTGTTCCTCCTCCAGCCACTGGACCCAGCGCATGACCTCCAGCATCCGCTCGATGGCAGCAGGGTCGGGAGGAAAGCGGTAGACCGCCGGTTCCGCGCCAAGGTTTTCCCAGGGCATGCGTTTGATCGCAGGCCAGCAGTTGAAGTAGCCCTGCACACGCACGGGTGGCAAACGGCGTGCAGTGCTGGCCGCCTCCTCGAAGCGAGCGGCTATGTCCTCGATTGTCCAAGCGTTGCGACGGTCAGCCATGGCGTCGTCCTCCTGCACCGTAGAGGCGCTCGCCGATCTGGCGCACCAATTCGCGCTCCATCCAGTCGAGGCGTTCGTCGTCAGCGGAGACGACCAGGATGCGCTGGTCGTGCCAGCCACGCTCTTTGATCGCGGCCAGATCCGTGGCCTGGGGTTGCAGCCGACCAAGGGGGCAGCGGTATTGGGGTGTCGGCACTTTCACGTCACACCTCCTGCGTCTCGACCGCCCAGTGCAATAGCGCCAGGGCATCGGCTTCGTTGTCATCGACTGGGATGTGACCGCGCTCTCGGACGGACGCGATCATTTCGTCCTTGCCCGCATTGCCCTTGCCGGTCGCGTGCTTCTTGATCGTGCCGACCGGAACACCCTGGTATGGAATGTTGTGATGCTCACACCACGCAGTCAGGTGCCCCATGAAACCGCCATAGGCGTGCGCCGCGTCCATGCCCGCGTGCCGTCGAACTTCCTCGAAGAACACCGCGTTGATATGGTTGCTGGTCGAGAGCAGTTCGTTGAGCCAGCGCTTGAAACGAAGGAAGCGCATTCCGCCACCCTCGAATCTCTGCGGCTTGAAGTGCTCCGTGCCACTGGTGATGGTGCCGTCCAGGTGCTGCAAAGCCCACCCGGTGTGTGTGCCCAGATCAAGGGCCAGGATCGTTGTGTTCATCGTCGTGCTCCAGTTCGGGGGGCGAGTGACGGATGCGACGGGTTCTTGGGATAACAGCCTTTACGTGCGCGCACGCGTAGCGCGTCAATCAGGAAACCCGTCAAATCCGTCACTCGCCCGGATTGCTCAGTCATCTCGGTAGGGGAAGCCATGGTTGTACGGCTTGGGTCTGAGGGCGATGCCCGCGATGCCGCGTGCGCCCCCGGTCAGCCGACATTTCTCGAACTTGCGGGTCGCCATCAGTTCGGAGAAACGCTTGATCGAGCCCACGTACTCGCCCGCGCGTTCGGCCCATTCACGCCAGTCGGCAAACAGTTCGGAGACGCCTTCGCGGTGAGACTTGGCCAGCAGGCAGCGCTCTTCGATCCATTGCCCGAGCGCGTCCTCGGCTTCGAAATACTCCTCGGTTGCCGACACCACGCTGGCGGGCGGCTTCAGACCCTGGCGTTGCCAAAGGCTGCAACCATCGACCGCCCACGCCAGAATGCCGTCCCGTTCCTTGAGCAGCTTCTCGGTCAGCCTGCCGTCACGCCGTTCGGGCGGGATCGTCACCGTGAAAGGGATCAGGTGCAGTCGCCGCTTCATCGCTTCGTCCACGTTGCGAATCGAGGGCTTGTGGTTGCCCGCGATCACCAACTTGAACTGCGGCATGTACTCGAAGAAGTCCTGGCGCATGAAGCGCGCGGACACCTTGTCACCCCCGGTGATGGCCTTGACCTTGGATTCGTTCCAGCGCCGACCCTGCTCGGTTTCGATGGATGACACGAAACGTGCGCCGCGCAGGCCCGCCAGATCGGTCGGATGCCGGTCGGTGCGCGCCTCCATGAACGTGTCCATCGGCGCGTTGGCGGCGTAGTCGCCAAGGATCGTGGTCAGCACGTTGACGAACACCGACTTGCCGTTCGCGCCAGTGCCGTACAGGAAAAACAGCGCGTGCTCGCTGGTCACGCCTGTCAGGCAGTAGCCGACCATCAGTTGCAGGTAGGCCATCAGCTCGGCATCGCCGCCGGTGACGTCGGCCAGGAATGCGCGCCACGTCGGGCTGTCACCCTGCGGTGTGGCGGTGGCCACCTTGGTCATCCTGTCGTCGCGTCGGTGCGGGCGCATCCGGCCCGTGCGCAGATCGACCACGCCGCCCGGGGTGTTGAGCACCCAGACGTCGGCATCCCACTCTTCGGCAGTGGAGGCGTGCTTCGGATCGGAACGCGCGATTTTCTCGACCGAGGAGATCGTCGCCGAGCTGGCCAGCTTGCCCTTGAGCCGGGGGCTGTCCGCTTTGAGCGACGCCATCCGGCAGATGCCGCGTGAGAGGTGAGACACGTAGAGCACCTGATCCGGATTCCAGCGCACGCCCGTCCAGACCAGCCACTTGCCCCACAGCGCGCAGTAGCGCCAGTCCTCACCGTAGCGGCGCGTGAAGGTCGAGGACAGACCGTCTTCCGTCGTCCAATCGACGCCAGTCAGAAGATCGGGCGGCGGCGTTTCCTCGACCGAGCGCATCACTGGCATCCGTTCGCCGACAGCGAGGAAGCCTCCCACGTCGAAGCCCTCGGGGATGGCATCAGCTGCGTCCCAACCATCTGGCTTGTCGTCGGGCGGTACCAGGATGGCGACCGTGGTCGCGCCCGCATTCAGGATCGCCTGCGATGCGCGGTCGGCGTAATCCCAGCCCGGCGCATCCCGGTCAGGCCAGATCAGCACCGACTTGCCCGCCAGCGGCGACCAGTCGGTCTTGTCGACCGGGGCGTTCGCGCCGTGCATCGCCGTGGTGGCCGCCACGCCGATGGCGATCAAGGCCTGCGCGCATTTTTCGCCCTCGACCAACACGACGTGGCCAGCAGCAGCCAAGCCCGGCTGGTTGTACAGCGGGCGGGGATCTGGCGGAGCCATCTTGCGCCGCTTGGCATCCCACGGCCGGAATTCCTTCTTGCGGCCCGGAGGGTCATAGCGGTAGACGACGGCGATCAACTTGCCCGTGGCATCGAAGTAGTCCCACTTGGCAGTGGCCGGGCCAAGATCGTCGACCGGGGCTTCCATCTTGGCTTTGCGAACAGGCACTGACCGAGAGCGACCGAGCAGATCGGCAGCCTCGTCGAGCACACGAGGAAAGTCGGTGTGGATGTTGGCCTCGAGATAAGCCGCGATCAGCGCGAAGATATCGCCGCCGTCGCCCGTGGCGCGATCTGTCCACAGGCCCGCTTTCTCGCCTTCGAGCACGACTTCGAGGCTGTCACCCGGACTGCCGAGAATGTCGCCAATGAGGAACTTGCCCCGGCGCTTCTTGCCTGCCGGAAACATCGTGGTCAGCACCGAGTCCATTCGTGCGATCAGTTCGGCGCGAATCTCGTCGCGCTGAGATTCCCGGTCGTGCTCCACAGTTTGAGTGGTGTCGTTGAAGTCGATCATTCGGCCCCCTCGACAGATGCGTCCGCATCCTGAGCATCACGGCCTTGTACGGCAGTGCTGCGCGTGGCCCACGCTGAGAGTTCAGACAAGCGGTAGCGCACCAGACCGCCCATCAAGTAGTGCGGAATCCGGTACTTGCTGCGCATGGCGTGGTCGGCGAACCAGTAGTACGGCAGGCGCAGTGCGGCGGCGGCCTGCTTGGCGTCGATCATCGGTTCGATGGCATTCGTCAGAGTGTTGGTATCGGTCATGCTGGTGTCCTCCAGCAGCGGTCTTGCCACGCGCACATCCGGCATTCGAAATGGGTCGGGTCATTGAAGGCGCGAGGCAGGAGTTCTCCTGCCTCGGTCGCCGTGATGACCTTCACCGCCCGATCCGACATGCGCTGGGCCAGTGCTGCGTCAAAGGGCACGGCCTCGGTGTAGATCTCCATCGTGTCGGCGTTCACCGCCGTGAAAATCGCCGGGTGCTCGTGTAGTTCGAGATAGGCCTGATACAGCGCGACTTGCGCCGCGTAGACAGGCTTGGAAATGGCGAGCCGGTTTTTCTCCAGATCGCGCCAGGACTTCGAGCCGAGGCACTTGTTTTCCCAAAGGGCCGGATAGGCGAAGCCCTCGGGGCCACCGACGAACACGCCGTCGATGTGGCCCTGCAGGCGTCCGTCAGCCACTGAGAAACCGAACTGCTCGCCGTCGGCCTTGTGGGTGCGCAGATCGAAGCCCGCATCCCGCAGCCATCCGACCATGCACTCTTCGTTGACCTGGCCACGCTCAAAGATGCGCAATATCCGACCCTGCACGTCGCGCCCGTAGTCGACCGGTGCTTGCGCAAACTCGTACTGCAGCGCGCGTTCGCAGGCCACGCCCAAGCGGGATGCGCCAAGGTAGTGGCGCACCGACTGCCGGGCACGCGCTCGCTGCAGACCGGCGTCGACCAGCACGCTGATTTGCCCGGACACGCTTGCCGTGGAATTGAAGTCCATCATGGCGTGGTCTCCCACGGCAGATCGTCCTCAAGATCGGCAAACGGGTTCGCCAAGGGATCGGGCGTTGGTGGCATGCCACGCACCGGCGGAAACTTGGTCGCCTCGTGATGCTCGACCATTGCCTCGGTGTAGCGGGTGACGATGGCGTCGATAACCCGCAGCGCTTCGGCTTCCGAGTAATCCCCGAGGGGCTTCGTGAAGCCAATTTCGCCAGCCGCTTCACCGAATGCCTTCAGGCACTTTTTCATCGAGGCGATCTCGATGTCAGAGGGATCGATCATCACGACCTCCCTGCGTTTGCCCGGCTCGTCCTTGGCTTTGAGCCAGTTGCCGTACATCGCGTGAAAGACGTTCTGGCAGCGCTGCGAGCAGAACACCCAGTCGATGGGGTAGCGGCGGGGATTGCCGACACCGTGTCGGTTGTCGGTGTGACCGAATCCCCGTGCCTGACGTTTGCAGACCCAGCATTTCACGCCACCTCCTCAAACTCGTCGATCAACAGACCGAGCTGCAGCGCGCCGCCCGCGAAGGCTGCCTCGCAGCGCCTGCTGAAATCGCGGTAGTTGGTCGAGCAGCGCGCAATCGCCGTCACCGAATGAATCTGCTGCTCCAGCCGCGTCAGCCCTTTGTCGGTCAGCCACTGGTGGTGCTTGTCCGAGATGCGCTTGCGACTGCGAATCTCATCGAGCAACTCCTCCGGCAACACCGGCCCGTAGACCCAGCGCTGGGTGATCTGGCCAAGGACGTGGGGCGGGTTCTGGGCGTGGCCCTGGTACTTCCAGCCAAACAGACGGTAGATGGCGCGGTAGTAGTCGGCGTGAAAGCGCCGTTCCCACGAACCACTGGATTGGCGCAGCAGCTTGGCGATCAAGTCCTGCAGTGCGTCGGGCGCACGGTGGAACTGGTAGCCCGTTGCCTCGTCGATCAGCGCGACCTCGCCGGTGGTGGCCAGCGCGTGCATGATCTTCATGCAGTTGGGGACGATGCCCTTGCGAGCCTTGTGCAGCGTTCCGGTCAGCGCCGCATTGACCACGGCAGACGCGAGGTCAGCGATGATTCCGGCCGGGAAGAACTGCGTCTGCCGACCGGACGGCAGCAAAATCGGCTCACGTGTTTTCTCCAATTCCGACAAGGAGTTAGGCGCGAAATCCGTGAGGAACCGGGCGAATCGGCCACCCTTGTGGCCTTCGTGGAAGCCGAGCAATTTGGCAAGCTGGCGGCGCACGTAGCCGCGCTCGCCACCCTTGAGGACAACTGCCTCGCATTCCAGATCGCCGAAATGGACGACGCCGTAGTGGCTGGCAGTGAGAATGGGTGCGTTCATGGCCATCCCCCTCACTGCGCCCATGACGGTTTGCCCGTCACGGGTGCGCGTTGTGGAGCAGCAGCGGGAGCCTGATAAACAGGTGCTGCCTGTGCGGGAGCGCCAGAGTTGCCACCGCCGGAGTTGGCCTTGGCCGCGACACCCTTTAACTTGGCGTAGTCGGCGTGGTCAGGCTCGACCGCCACCTTGACCACATTGCGATCCGCACCCTTGGCGTCCTTTTCGATATCAACGCGAACGATGAATTCGATGCCGTCCAGTTCATGAAAGCCCTGGATGCGGCGTGCGGCGGTGGCCTGCGGTGTGTTGTCCTGCGGATGGATATTGCGGGCACTGTTGAGCGCAGCGCGGATGAAACTGCGTCCCATCTGACCCCAGGTCGGCCCCTTCTTGGACAGCAGGCCGATGTTGCTCCACATCTTGCGTTTGGCATGCTCACCGTCGGTGACCACAAACTCGGCAGAGAGGTAGATCGAGCCGGTGTCGAAGGATTCGGTGGCGTAGCCGCCACCCCAGCCTTGTTCGGGATCGTCGTAACCACCGGGTTTGATGGTCATGCGCACCGGTACAACGGTGCCCTTGGGGATCAGATCGAAACCGGACTGCTGTGAGTCGGCGTCATTGAAGTCATTCCATGTATTGGCGGTCATTGCGATTACTCCTTGGATTCGGTATGGGTTTGGGCGGCGGTGCCGGACGTGGAAGCGCTGCTGGCGCACTTGGCGATCAGCGCGCCCAGATGCGGCGGCTCCAGCACGTCGAGGCGACCGCTGCGGTCTTTGGCGGGGAAGCCGTAGGGATTGACGGTGTGGGTGACGAAGGCGCGATACGAACTGCCGTCATCGGCCTTGAGCTCGGCCAGCGTCACGACCTCGTCGACGATCCCGGGCAGCTCAAGGCTGGTCTTGCTGCCTTCGATCTGCGGCACGAACACCTTGCGATTGAAGTCATCCAAGCGTTCGTCGAGGATCGCCACGAAGATCACGTTCTTGCCCCGGGCGTGCTGCAAGTGGGTCAAGGCACCGATCATTTCCTGCCCGAGCAGTCCGTAGGCCGTGCGCAGATCAGGCTTGCCGGAACGGTCGCTGACCGCACTAGGCTGGGCCTTGCACCAAGCGAAGCACTGGCGCGACAACTGCGTGATCGAGTCCAGGAAAAAGGTCTGGTAACGATCCAGTTGCGTGGTGTCGCCAAACTTCTCGATGACGTGGTCGTAGTGCGCCTGCGAAAACGCGCTCTCGGCAGGCAAGGACTTGTCCGGGCCGGCGAGGAACACGAAAAAGTCGCGGCTCTCCGGCCAGGATGCCGGACGGATGGTGTCGCCCGGCCAATCCGCCACGGACAGATCGCCCGCCTCAATGTCGAGGAACAGCGTCGTGGCGGGATCGAGGTCTTTGAGGCGGGTGGTTTTGCCGATGCCGGATTTGCCCAGCAGCAAGAGCTTGACGCCCTTGCGTTCAGCCATGCGCTCGACGGCGGACACGATGGGGAGCTTTTTCATGGTGCGTCCCCCTCGATGGTCAGCGTGAACGAGGGCTTGCCGGGTTCTACAGTGCGCGCGGCAGCGAACTGCTGCTGCAGCGCCGGAGGCCAATTGGTGTAGCGCGACTCCGATATGGCCAGCTTGACGTCGATGTAGCCTTCGACCTTCTCGCCGGAGGACACGATGCGTTCGGCAATTTCGGCCAACTGCTTCTGGTTCCAGCTGACCTTCTTGGGCAACTCGAACTTGATGTGCAGCGGGCCATCGCTGATGTGGGCAGTGCCGAAGTCGCGGCCGGAGTCGCGCAGTGCGGTGCGGCCCTGTTCGCCGAAGCGTTGATCCAACGCGGCATCGAGCTTGGTGCGCGTTTTTTTGGCCCAATCGATCAGGTGATCGAGGTTGGCGTCAGCCTCGGCCAGCTGGGCGGGCGGCAGGTTGGCCAGTTGGCTCACCGACATTGCGGCGAGGTCAGCGGGGAATACGGTCAGATCGCTCATGGCCGCCCCCCTTACTGGTATGCCCGAGCGAAGGTCGAGTAGCGCGAAACGCGCCGCTCGAAGGCTTCAACTTCGGAGATCAGGTAGGTGACACGGGCACCCAGCTTGCAGAAGACTGGGCCCAAGGACTCTTGCCGCCACCGGCGCAGAGTTTTGACGGAGAGCCCCCAGCGGGTAGCGAGCTCGTTTTCATCGATGGCGATGCGCGTGGCACCGTCTCGAATGTTCCGGCGGTGTGGCCGACCGGATTCAACTGATGGGACTTGGTTTTGCATTTCGATGTGCCTCCTTTATGAAATGGGCACATCGAAGTTTCCGCATGGATTTATGGGCGGTGTCTGGTTCCGTTTATGGTCGGATTTATGGGTTGCGGCGCACTCGGTAACGCGCACGTCGCGCTTTTTCAATCACATCTCCTCGATCCTCGGGGCCGCCGAAAGCGTCGTCGAATGACTGATAGCCGGTGTTGGCCAGCCCGTTGACCTCTGCCCACGACATTTCCGGTGGTGCCTTTCCTACTTCGCCCCACATCACCTTGATGATCTTTGCGCGCTCGGGAGCGAGCTCGCGTGACGTGACGAAATGCGGCAATTTCAAGCGGTCGCCCTGAAGGAATTGGGCTGGCTCGGGGATGCCATTGATCGTCAAGAATCCACGCAAAACCCGGTCGAACGCGCTCGCGTCGAAAACGTCCTCCCCGCCTTCCACGCGAACGAAATCGTTCAGGCTGCGCAAAACATGATCACGAGGCAGACTGTCGCTGCTCGGTCGATGCCGAAGGAGCACACCACCGCGAGGCCAGACCGGATCGCACAGCACTGGCGTCGTTTCTGCGGCCGGTGCGCGCTCCCATAAACGTCCGACGAACACCGGCGCGAAATCGTGGGTGCCAGCGATTCGCGCATTACCGAGGTGCCAGAGGTGATCGGGTACCCGGGTACGCTGTTGCGATAGCTGTCGTGGCTCGATGCCGATCAGACTGCACAGATCGGTGAGCCACGTATCAATGCGCAACGTGTAAAGCACGATGTCAGAGAGCGGGCGCGTGACGATTTGAGATCGCTGTTGGGGGCTCCGGTACCGGAACACGCCAGCGTCCTCGTCAATATCGGCCTCGACCTCTTCCTCCGAATCGAGGAAAGGCACCATCACACGAGTCAAGTAGCCATCCTCAACCACCCACCGGCGGCGAACAAATTCGGCGCGGTGGTGGCCGACGGTGGAGGAAATTGCGCGCGGCTCAACGCTGCGCACGCGCTCAATGGTGTTGAAATATTCCAAATACGCAGACATGGCGTGCTCCTCAGAATTCACACAAGACGCCGAGCCGCGCCAATTGCTCGATCACGCGCTTGCGGTCATCCTCGGTCTTGCTCTTGTCGTTCAGGCCATTGGGCGACGTAATCTGGACGGCCACGTTATGGGCTTTGCGGTGCGGTTGCTTTGCCATCCGGAAAACCAGCTTCACCTGTGACAAGGCATAACCGGTCAGATCATCCAATCCGTAGTCGTCATAGGCGACTTGGTAGATGTGACGGGCATCGCGCCGATCCCGACCAATCATCAGCGTGCTCGACAGGTGCTGGACAATGTCGCGCCCGTTGGCTTCGTCGATGGTGCTCTGCTCGAAGGGGCGCGCGATCTTCACTTGCAGGATCGAGATTTTCTCCACGCCGTCGACGAGATGCTGTTCAAGGCGCTTGAGCATGGCGTGCGTCGAAAAACCCAGCAGATCGAATTCACGCATTGGCATGTCGTTGATCGCCCCCTCGCAGGCCAGCACGACATCACGGAAGATGGTAGCCAGGTCACGGCGCGACTCCTTGTCCTCGCAGAACACGCCAAGCGCACCCGTGCCAGGCTCCCACGAGAAGATGGCCGACATGGCTGCTGGTTCTTCGTGGTCAATCACTTCACCGTCGGCGACTTGTTTGAAATGCGCCGTCGAACCATTGAAGGTTGCAGTGAGCGTATGTAACAGCACTGGCGTCGAGTCGTCTGCGTCCTCCCCGCCACAGCGATCCGCATGAGCAAGGTCGCGGCGCGTGAATTGCTCGATGAGAATCTGGTCGGCGGCCACCTTCGGATAGAGGGCTGCGATCCGGGTGCGCAGCACATCCTGCACGTCGACGTCGACCTTGGGCTCGATGCCTTTTGGCCCGAGGTAATGGCTGGAGAAGTTTTCACTCTTCCACTGCCGATGCATCACTTGCAGGCGCTCGGCGTGCTCGAAGCGGTGTTCGGCCTTGACGCCGTCCGATGGAAATTCCTGGAGGAGATGCAGGTGCAGCGCGCGGCTGTACCTGTCGGTTGGCGCAACGAGTACCGCCGCGTCGCCCTCATTTTTTTCCTCGAGCAAGGACTGGACGGCCTGCGCACCGTACTCATCGTCCAGCAGCACCACCAGTTCAGCCGCACGCTCGATGCGCTGCTGTTTATCGGGCATGAGTTTGGCCACAACGTGAAACATGGCCTTACGCGCCGGAATCGGCAGCACACCCTTTGCGACCTCAACCAGCGCCGCGATTTCAGGCAGCGTGGTGTCGGCGGCACGCTCGACCAAGGTCAAGATGAGCGCCGGTCGCTTTACCTTGCGCGCCAGGGTGACGAAATGCTCCATGCAAGGGAGGACATCGGGGCCATCGTCCGATTGCCGGTTGCGCACTTTCTTTGATGTCTGCTGATCTGCAGCCGACTCTTTTTGATTTGCGATGTTGTTTTGTTCGACTGCCGTCATCATGAAATTCCTTTGCTGAATGAAGTGCGCGATTGCGCGAACAGTTAATTACTGGTTTCAAAAAATGCCGACACGAAGTCGGCGGCTAGGTGAGAGCAAGTATCAAGCGATACCTGCCCCCGGTGTCAGAAGGCCGTAACGTTCCATCCGAACCTGGATGAATCGCCGGTGAACGCCGAAGCGTTTTGCCAAGGCCCTCTGCAAACACTCCATGTCGAAGAAGCCAATGTCACCATCGGCGGTCAGCCGCATCGTGGTGCCGGGCAGCTCCGGATCTAGAGACGGGCTACGGTGGATCGTCACACCGTGCTTCGGTGCCAGTGTCTCTACCGCGCGGTACAAATGCTGTCGCGGCACAAGCAGTGACCCCATGAATTCGTTGGCGCGCAGCTCGGCAAAATGGACATTGCGCACAAGCTCACTGTTACGTGCTGCGCTCGGCTCTGGCTGTTTTGCCAAGTGCTCGGCGTCACGAGTCGTGGTGCGGTATGCCTTGCGTGCCAGCTCGGCGGGATCGTCAAACAGGCCGGGGCCTTGAGCAGCGGCGGCAATCCAGCTCGGCGCATCAAAAATGGCGTGGCCAAGCTCGTGGGCAAAGGTACTGAGCACCAGCTCTTCGGATGCCGTTTCGCTGACAGGCGAGACGGACAGCATGGTGGCATCCGGTGATGCCTCGGGATCAAACTCGCAAACACCTAATACCGGATTTCCCTGCTCGTCGTTGACGGCGTGCTCGGTGTCTACCCACAGGGCGAACTGGATGCCGTTAATTTTCAGGCTACTGATGTCGCGCAACACAGACAGCGAGATGGCGTCGGTGTTGGCATCAACCAGTTGCTGGCGAGCCAGCACTGCAATGCCTTCGACTTCAGAATGTTTGATGTAGCGAGGGAGTTTCCGGTCACAGCACCGGTAGGCGAGAGTTAACTCCGGCATTCATTTCTCTCCCGTCGCGCGTTTGCGATACATCCGAACGATATCGCCCACGTCCTCTCGCATGTCCGGCGGGAGTCGACTAGCTTCGATGAACGCCTCATCGGGGTTCTCACCAAGAATTTCTGCAGCTTTGCGGATCAGTTCGTCCTTGGGCGGCTTTTCCATCTCGCGCTCAATGCGCGACCAATAGGCCGGTGAGATGTCGAGTTGGCGCGCAAAGTCATTCATCGCGATGCCCTTCGCGTCTCGTTTTTGCCTGATGTAGGTTCCGAAACCCATAATGTGACCCAGTTGCGTGATTGGTTAATTGACGCAATCATAACGACAGCAATCGCCGCCGTCAACTGTTTTGTTAACGCGCAATTTACGAATTGCGGCGACCGCAAGAAATGACCGCCGATTGCTCTCCTTTGCCATCCTCTTCGGAAGATCGGATTGATCATTTGTGACAGTTGCTATTCCCCGGAGCCGTCATGAAGAACCTCGAACTTGCATCTCCCTCGGAGATGAGCGCCAGCGCCCGTGCTGGTGAAATCACTACCATCCTTGCGGCAGCCATCGTTCGCACACTTGTCGCCAACGAGCCGAAACAGAGAGAAGTTGGCCTTGGCTTCCTGCCCGACCAGCGCGTTCATACAACCCCCTATCAACAGGAGAAGTTGTGATGAACGAGAAACAAGCATCTGTCGCTGCGCGCATTGCCGAACTGGCTTGCATGCCGATGTCTGAACTCTGGACGGTGTGGGATCGATATTTCCCTCGCCGCCCGGACTACCCGAACCGCACGCACGTCGAGTCGCGCCTCGCCTACAAGCTGCAAGAGGAAGCCTTCGGCGGCCTCGCGCCCGAGACGAAGCTGCGACTGGAATCCATTGGCGCGAAGCATTCCAAGATCAAGCTGCGCGCCAAGCGACGCGAGTTCGATTTCGCGCCGGGCACGATCTTGTTGCGCGAATGGGGTGAGCGCGAGCATCAGGTGTCGGTCACCGCCGAGGGCCGTTTCGAGTACGAGGGCCACACTTTCAAAAGCCTGACGGCGGTGGCCCGACATATCACTGGCCAGCATTGGAGTGGGCCGCTGTTCTTCGGCCTGATCACAGGTGGTGCGCGATGAGCGACATTGCTTCCACCAAGGCGCGCAAGCGTTGCGCCGTCTACTGCCGGGTATCCACGGACGAACGTCTCGATCAGGAATTCAACTCCATCGACGCACAGAAGGAGGCGGGCCACGCCTACATCGCCAGTCAGCGCACCGAGGGCTGGATTTCGGTGGCGGACGACTACGATGACCCCGGGTTTTCCGGTGGCAACACCGAGCGTCCGGCGCTCAAGCGCCTGATGGCCGACATTGAGCGTGGCAGGATCGACATCGTGGTGGTCTACAAGATCGACCGCCTGACACGCAGTCTTGCCGACTTCTCCAAGATGGTGGAGGTGTTCGAGCGCCACGAGGTGTCCTTCGTCTCGGTCACCCAGCAGTTCAACACCACCACTCCGATGGGGCGGCTGATGCTGAACGTCCTGCTGTCCTTCGCCCAATTCGAGCGCGAAGTCACCGGTGAGCGCATCCGCGACAAGATCGCAGCCGCCAAGCGCAAGGGCATGTGGATGGGTGGCGTACCGTCCTTGGGTTATGACGTCGAAAACCGTCTGCTGGTCATCAACGAAGCCGAGGCGGCCGTGGTGCAGCGGATCTTCAAGGAAATGCTGACCATTGGCTCACCGACACAGATTGCAGCCAGCCTGACCTTGGATGGCATCACCACCAAGTCGTGGACAACACAGGAAGGCCAGACCCGTAGCGGCACCCGCATAGACAAGAAGTACCTGCACAAGTTGCTGCGCAACCGCATCTACTTGGGGGAGCTGTCGCACAAGGGGAACTGGTACCCCGGAGCGCACCCGCCGATCATTGACCAGACGCTTTGGGACAAGGTGCATGCGGTGCTGGCCAAGGACGGCCACGCGCGGTCGGTGGAGACCAAGATCCGGTCGCGCACGGATGCCTTGTTGCGCGGCCTGCTGTACGCCCCATCGGGCGAACGGATGTACCCGACCTACTCGCGCAAGAGTGGGCGCAAATACCACTACTACGTGTCCAAGTCGGAAAGCCGCTTCGGTGCGCCGGGCAAGAGCTACGAGCGTCTGCCCGCGCCGGAGATCGAGGCGGCGGTGGTGGCGCAAATCCGCACAGTGCTGACCAGCCCCGAGTCCATCGCCTCGGTGGTACGCCACATCCAGCGCAACGGCGCGCAGATTGACGAAGCCAGTACGGTGATGGCGATGGGGCGACTCAACGACGTGTGGGATCAGTTGTTCCCGGTCGAGCGCCACCGCGTTGCCAACCTGATGATCGAGCGCATCGACCTCGTTCACATCGGCGAGGTACAGGGAATCAAGGTGAAGTGGCGAGAGCTGGGGTGGGACAAGTTGATCGGTGAATTTGCCCCGAGAGGGATTGGTGCGGAACTGCTGGAGGTCGAAGCCTGATGGACAGCTCGTTCGAAACCTTTGTGCCTCTTCATTTCAAACGAAAAAAGGGAAAGTTGCTCGTCGACGGAAGATCGTCTGCCCATGACGTACAGATCATCGAGGCCGTCGCTCGGGCAACGTACTGGCACTCCCTGCTCGACTCGGGTGCCTTCAAGAACGTGGTCGAAATCGCACGACTCGAAGGGTTGATGCCGACGACGGTTGGTCGGCTCTTGCGGTTGGCGCGCCTTGCCCCCGACATCGTTGAACAGTTCATGATGGGATGTCAGCCGCGAAGGCTGACCCTGCTGTGGCTGATGCGAAACGACATCCCCGCGCTCTGGCCAGACCAACGCCAAATGCTTGAGCAATTCAAATAGGAGGCGCGATGTCCAAGAAGCACTACGGCAAGCAGACAGGTCGTCCAGTCACCCATGAACTCCCAACGCCCGCCGGTGGCGTGCGACTGGAAACCTTTGTGCCCTGGAGGCTGGTGCAGCGAGGGTTCAAGAAGCAGATCATCACGCCATTGGATGCGCCACAGGAATTCCTGTCCGAAGCCACCCGGGAGCGTGAGGCTCGGGCAGCAGCGCAGGACAGCGCACTGCTGCGGTCACTCGGACTGGCGCACCACTGGCAGCGGTTGCTGGACGAGGAGCGCGCAGCGACGGTGGCCGACATTGCCACAGCCGAGGGCATAGACGTAACGCAGGTGCGTCGCGTCCTACGCCTGACTCTGTTGGCTCCGGACGTCATCGAACGCTTGGTGGGCGCGCCTGACATTATGCTGGAGCAGGTGATGCGCCGCCCCTTGCCCTGTGGTTGGGGCGATCAGATGAGGGTGCTCGCGCCGCCCGTGTGACCACGTCAAGCACTGTGCCAACAACCGCCTCCGGGCGGTTTTTTTGCGCCTGCGTTATGCTCGGTCGCTTCTGCCACAGGAGTTTCCAGCCACAACCGACCGCCTCGAAACCCGCGCCAATACAGGAACTGGCCTCGCGCACGCTCGTGTGACCACCAGAGAGAACGGAGAACAGAGAGGCTTGGGCAGGGGTGAAAATGCGGGGTTCGTGTGAGTGGCGCTCGCGAGGCCATGCCCGGAATCCGCGCCAGTACTGGCGGGAACGGACGAAAAAAAACCAACCGATAAGGGTTGGTTTTTGAATTACTGGTGGCCGGGGACAGAATCGAACTGTCGACACACGGATTTTCAGTCCGTTGCTCTACCGACTGAGCTACCCGGCCGGTAAGGTTGATTATTATAGGGGCTTGGCATGCTTGCGTCAAAGAAAACTAGCGTATTTTGCGCAAGTAACGTGAGAAATTAAAACAAGTTGGGGGGAATATGACAGAAAAAACAATCGCTTCGGTAGCAGAACACGTGTTAGCCAATCCTAAATTTGCCCATTTGGTTCGTACTCGCAATCGCTACGCGGCCGTGCTAACCCTGTTGGTTGTGGTCATTTACTTTGGCTATATTTTATTGGTTGCCTTTAACAAACCATTTCTCGCCCAAAAACTGGGGGAAGGCTGGGTAACCTCTCTGGGCATTCCGTTGGGCTTGGGCGTGATTGTGTTAACTATTGCAATTACCGTGTTTTATGTCCATGTGGCGAACACGCGTTTTGATGCCATGGCCGCTGAATTGCTCAAGGAGGCTAACAAATGATGTCAACCATCAAACCCAATCGCGCTTTATATGCGCTATTGATTGCTGCATTTGTTGGCTTTTTCTTGCGCTCTGTTGATGTTTTTGCAGCAGGCGCTGATTTGGGCACAACGCAAAAGCAAGCCACTAACTGGGTAGCGATTGCGATGTTCATCGGTTTTATCGGCATTACGCTCTGGATTACCAAATGGGCGTCAAAAAAAACCCGCACAGCGGCGGATTTTTACACCGCAGGGGGTGGCATTACGGGTTTTCAAAATGGCTTGGCTATCGCGGGGGATTACATGTCAGCGGCTTCATTCCTCGGCATTTCCGGCTTGGTGTTTGCCAGCGGTTTTGACGGACTGATTTTTTCCATTGGCTGGCTGGTGGGCTGGCCTGTGATCACTTTTTTGATGGCCGAGCGGTTGCGCAATTTAGGCCGCTTTACTTTTGCCGATGTTGCAGGCTATCGTTTTTCGCAAACGCCCATTCGCATTTTTGCGGCTTGTGGCTCGCTGGTGGTGGTGCTGTTTTACATGATCGCGCAAATGGTGGGCGCCGGGCAGTTAATCAAATTGCTGTTCGGCTTGAACTACCTCGTGGCGGTTATTTCTGTCGGTGGCTTGATGACGGCTTACGTGCTGTTTGGCGGCATGACTGCGACTACTTGGGTACAGATCATCAAAGCCGTTTTACTGCTCATGGGTGCGACCTTCATGGCATTGGCCGTGCTGTGGCAATTTCACTTCAGCCCGGAAGCGCTATTTGCCAAAGCGATAGAAGTGCATGCGAAAAAAGACGCCATCATGGCGCCGGGCGGGCTGATCAAGGATCCAGTATCCGCAATATCTGTAGGCTTGGCTTTAATGTTTGGCACAGCGGGGTTACCACACATCCTGATGCGCTTTTTTACCGTGCCTTCTGCCAAAGAAGCGCGTAAATCTGTGGCTTGGGCAACCACGTGGATTGGTTATTTTTACATCTTGACTTTTATCATCGGCTTTGGCGCCATTGTGTTGCTCACACAAAATCCGGTGGCTTATTTTGTTAATGGTGACATCACCCAAGGCTTGCAGGGTGGTGGCAATATGGCGGCGGTACACTTGGCCAACGCAGTGGGTGGCAATGTTTTTCTGGGCTTTATTTCCGCTGTGGCCTTTGCCACGATTCTGGCGGTGGTCGCTGGGCTCACACTCTCGGGCGCATCCGCCGTAGCGCATGACCTTTACGCTACAGTAATCAAAAAAGGCAAGGCCGACAGCTGGGCAGAGCTGCACGTTTCGAAAATCACCACAGTTTGTTTGGGGTTAGTTGCCATTGTGTTAGGCGTTGTATTTGAAAAACAGAATGTCGCGTTTATGGTAATGCTGGCTTTTGCGGTCGCGTGTTCGGCCAATTTTCCGGTGCTGTTTATGTCAGTGCTATGGAAAAACTGCACCACGCGTGGTGCAGTAACAGGTGGCTTTGTGGGACTGGTATTGTCCGTCACACTCACAGTGCTCTCACCGGCTGTGTGGGAAGCTGCGCTTGGCAACTCTGTGGGTTCGGCCTGGTTTCCTTATGCATCCCCCGCCTTGTTTTCAATGACGGCCGCATTTATCACTATTTGGCTAGTTTCGATAACCGATCGCAGTGAACAGGCAAAAAAGGAGCGTGCCTTGTTTACCGCGCAACACATACGCTCTGAAACCGGCTTGGGTGCAAGTTCGACTACGTCCCACTGAAATACTTATCGCACTGGCCCTGATAAATAAAAAAGCCGACCCTCGCGGGTCGGCTTAACGTGGTGGGGTATTCCCCTTCTCCTCCCCCAGCTTTTTTCAGGTAGTGATACAAGTTTGTATGGCCAGCACGGCCTGCTCATATCACTACCTGTTTTTACGTTGGGTATTGCCGAAGCAACTGCTGCTACCCACATGTGGGTAAGCTAAGAAGGCGCTACTGGTCTGGGAAACTTGTGGTCTCGAACCCATATAGCCTGATGCCCGTTGATGCAAAAATTCTGAACTCGGCTGACTAAAACTTTGTAAAAATTCGTAACAGCCAAACGGTGAGGGACGCATATTACACTTTTTTAGCCAAAAAAGAAAAACCCGACACAGAGTCGGGTTTTTCTTGAAACAAAGCATGATGCAGTTAAGTGGCCATGAAATAAAGCGCTTGCTGCACGGCCACTTACCCGGGTACAAAGGAAATTACATGCCCATGTCCATGCCGCCCATACCACCCATACCACCCATGCCACCACCCATACCGCCGCCCATGCCACCAGCGGGTTTGTCTTCAGCCAGCTCAGAGACCATGCAATCAGTTGTCAGCATCAAGCCAGCAATGGAAGCTGCATTTTGTAATGCGGTGCGAGTCACTTTGGTTGGATCAAGAACACCCATTTGTACCATGTCGCCGTATTCGCCGGTTGAGGCGTTGTAGCCAAAGTTGCCTTTGCCTTCGAGCACTTTGTTGATCACTACGGAAGGCTCATCACCTGCATTGGCAGCAATTTCACGCAACGGTTGTTCGATCGCACGCAGAACAATCTTGATACCTGCGTCTTGCTCATGGTTATCGCCTTTAACAGAAACAGAAGCACGCGCACGCAGCAATGCTACGCCGCCGCCAGCTACGATGCCTTCTTCAACGGCAGCACGGGTTGCGTGCAGCGCGTCTTCTACGCGGGCTTTCTTCTCTTTCATTTCCACTTCGGTTGCAGCGCCAACTTTGATCAGCGCAACGCCACCAGCCAGTTTGGCCACGCGCTCTTGCAGCTTTTCCTTGTCGTAGTCGCTGGTCGCTTCTTCAATTTGGACACGCACTTGCGATACGCGAGCCTTGATTGCGTCTTCTTTGCCAGCACCGTCAATAATGGTGGTGTTTTCTTTAGCCACTTCAACGCGCTTGGCTTGACCCATTTCAGCGAGCGTCGCTTTTTCGAGTGTCAGGCCAACTTCTTCAGCAATCACGGTGCCGCCGGTCAGGACAGCAATATCTTCCAGCATGGCTTTGCGGCGATCACCGAAGCCAGGGGCTTTAACAGCCACGGTCTTCAGGATGCCACGGATGTTGTTTACCACCAGCGTAGCCAGCGCTTCACCATCAACATCTTCAGCGATGATCAGCAAGGGGCGACCAGCTTTGGCTACTTGTTCCAGCAAGGGCAACAGGTCACGAATGTTGGAGATTTTCTTGTCATGCAACAGCACGAAAGGATTGTCCAGAATTGCGATTTGCTTGTCTGGATTGTTGATGAAGTAGGGCGAGAGGTAACCGCGGTCAAACTGCATGCCTTCAACCACTTCGAGTTCGTTTTGCAGTGATTTGCCGTCTTCGACGGTGATCACGCCTTCTTTGCCTACTTTGTCCATCGCAGTAGCGATGATTTGGCCGATGTCAGCATCGGAGTTAGCGGAAATCGAACCGACTTGGGCGATTTCGTTGGTGGTGGTGCAAGGCCTGGAGATTTTTTTCAGCTCTTCGATCAAGCCGACCACCGCCTTGTCAATGCCGCGCTTCAGATCCATCGGGTTCATGCCAGCGGCAACGAACTTCATGCCTTCGCGAACGATAGATTGAGCCAGCACGGTAGCGGTAGTGGTACCGTCACCGGCGATGTCGGAAGTCTTGGAAGCGACTTCTTTGACCATTTGTGCGCCCATGTTTTCGAACTTGTCTTTCAGTTCGATTTCTTTAGCGACAGAAACACCGTCCTTGGTCACGGTGGGGGAACCATAGGAGCGATCAAGAACCACATTGCGGCCTTTAGGACCGAGCGTTACTTTAACAGCGTCAGCCAGAATGTTGACGCCACGAACCATACGTTGGCGAGCTGAGTCACCAAATAGAACTTCTTTTGCAGCCATTTGTATATCTCCTAAAATTCTTTAAATTAAGTCAGGATGGTAATTGAGGCTAAATTTAATCAATTAGCTTTCAACAACGCCCATCACGTCTTCTTCACGCATTACCAGCAACTCATCGCCACCCACTTTGACAGCCTGGCCGGAGTATTTACCGAACAACACGCGATCGCCCACTTTCAGCGACATGGGACGCACTTTGCCATCTTCTTGAATTTTGCCGTTACCAACAGCAATAACTTCACCTTGATCAGGCTTTTCAGCTGCTGCGTCAGGAATCACAATGCCAGAAGCAGTTTTACGCTCTTCTTCGAGACGCTTGACGATCACGCGATCATGCAAGGGACGGATTTTCATTCAATTTCTCCTACGAATGGTTAATAGTACAGAGCCACGCTCTGCGGGGAAAAGCCGGACGGGCTGTTTTCATTAGCACTCTATCCAGGCGAGTGCTAATGATAAGGGCTAGGTGGGTAGATTTCAAGAGCCGGCCTATCATTTAATCTAAAAGAAATATCTTGCACCGTGGCTTTATGCTTTGCCTGGCAAGGCTTCTGGTCATAAAGACGCCAACAGAAACCATTTATGCAACGCTGACGATGAACTCATTAGTATTGCCTGGAAGATTCAGCGGGAATATGCGTAAGCTTTTTTTACGGCAGCCCGGTTAAAACGACCAGATGCAATTCATGGCAACGCATAAAGCCGTGTTGCTCAAAAGTGCTCATACCTGAGCTTGCAAGCCGCTAAATTGTCTTTGCCTGTTCCAGGTTAAACCAGGCAATACGCCGTCTCATCAGCGCCGGCTTTTTACAAGACATTATTATTTCAAATAAAAATGTCTTGACAAGTCACTATTCATATGAGAAATTGTTGCATTGCAACATAACTTTTAAAGGAGCATATCATGCTGAAACTTGAAGAAACCCAAGCGAAGGCTCAAGAAGCTATCGTTAAAACTGCTGAGCTAAACAAAACCATTTTGCAAAGCTCAGTTAAGGCAAACAAAGAGATCACCGGCTTTTATGCCCGCATTATTGAAGGCAAGCCGACTGACTTGTATCACATTACTAATGCTTTCAAAAAAATTGTGGCGAACAACGTAGCAGCCACCAAGCAATACTTCAGCACCTTCTGTGGCTGACTATGTTGCAGTGCGGCAAATTCGCTGGGGCAGGAACTATTTCCCTGCTAAAAACCTGAGTCCCTTAGCCTGGCTATTCCAGGATAAGGGACTCAGTCACGCTGAGTTTTGATACGGCGACAAGTTTTTTTATCTTTACTTCCCTTCATGCGTCCTCAGTTTTCACCCCATGGATCAGACTTAATTCAGCCAGTTCTGCCTCTGTAAAAACCCGCGACCGGGTGTGAAAGGCTTTGCCTTCGGGGCCTTCGAGTGAAAAGGTTCCACCCGTACCATCGATCACGTCAATAATCAGCTGTGTATGCTTCCAATATTCATACTGCGTTTTGCTCATATAAAACGGACAACCGCCAATCTCCCCAAGCAGTTCATCGCCCGCACCTATCGTGAGCTCGCCGGGCAGGTAGCAATTCGCCGCACTGTTATCGCAACAACCACCCGACTGATGAAAAAACACCGATCCGTGTTTTTTCACAAGCAGCTCAATGAGCACCAACGCAGCCGGGGTGGCAATGACTTTATCTACCATACGCATCTCCTCAGAAAATAAAGGGCGGCAAACTGGTTTGCAATAGATAAAAAGTCACTGCGGGCTTAAAAGAAGCCCAGTTTTTGCTCAGCGTAGCTCACCAGCAGATTTTTGGTTTGCTGATAGTGGTTGAGCATCATTTTGTGATTTTCGCGACCGATACCGGATTCTTTATAACCACCAAACGCTGCGTGTGCCGGATACGCGTGGTAACAGTTTGTCCACACACGTCCGGCCTTAATGGCGCGACCCATGCGATAAGCCACGTTACCGTTACGGCTCCATACGCCTGCGCCCAGACCATAGAGCGTGTCATTGGCAATAGCCAGCGCTTCGGCTTCATCCTTGAAAGTCGTCACGGCCAACACCGGACCGAAAATTTCTTCCTGAAAAATACGCATTTTGTTATGGCCTTTAAACAGCGTAGGTTGCACGTAATAGCCGCCGGATAGCTCACCACTCACTTGCGCTTGTGCACCGCCAACCAACACTTCAGCGCCTTCCTGCTTGCCCAAATCAAGGTAGGAAAGAATCTTGGTCAATTGCTCTTTGGAAGCTTGTGCACCGAGCATGGTGTCGGTATCCAGCGGGTTGCCTTGCTTGATCGCCTTGATGCGTGCGAGGCAGCGTTCCATGAATTTTTCATAAATGGATTCGTGAATAATTGCGCGCGAAGGGCAGGTGCACACTTCACCCTGGTTAAACGCAAACAGCACTAGGCCTTCGATGGCCTTATCCAGAAAACCGTCATCTTTATCCATCACGTCAGCGAAGAAAATGTTGGGTGATTTGCCGCCGAGTTCCAACGTGGCGGGGATCAAATTATTCGCTGCCGCTTGCGCGATCACGCGGCCGGTGGAGGTCGAACCGGTGAAGGCGATTTTGGCGATGCGGCGGCTGGTGGCGAGCGGCAGCCCAGCTTCCCGGCCATAGCCATTCACAATATTGAGCACACCAGGCGGCAGCAAATCAGCAATTAGTTCAGCCAACAGCAAAATGCTGATGGGTGTGGATTCAGCGGGTTTTAACACCACGCAATTACCAGCACCCAAAGCGGGCGCAAGTTTCCATGCGGCCATCAAAATAGGGAAATTCCACGGGATGATCTGGCCGACAACACCGAGTGGTTCTTGAAAGTGATACGCCACGGTGTTTTCATCCACATCACTCAAGCCGCCCTCTTGCGCACGCACACAGCCAGCAAAATAGCGAAAGTGATCAACGCTTAACGGAATGTCTGCAAACAGCGTCTCGCGAATCGGCTTGCCGTTATCCACTGTCTCAGCATAGGCCAAGAACTCAAGGTTGGCTTCAATGCGATCGGCAATCTTGAGCAAAATATTTGCTCTGTCGGCCGGCGGCGTTTTGCCCCAGGCGCTGCTTGCCGCGTGGGCGGCATCTAGCGCTAATTCGATATCTTCTGCAGTCGAGCGTGCGGCTTTGGTGTAAGCAGTACCGTTGATCGGTGTGATGACATCGAAATATTGGCCTTTAACGGGTGCGGCCCATTGGCCGCCGATAAAGTTTTCATAGCGCGACTTGTAGGTCACTTTAGCGCCAGCAGCGCCGGGGGGGGCGTAGATCATGATGGTCTCCTCATTTTTTTAGTGAATTTCAGATGATGCCGTTCAACCGCAATTTATTTCTTTAACCTAGCTCCTTGAGTGCCGCTGCCATTTGTTCATGGTTTAGTTCTCTTTCCCAGCGAGCGATCACTACAGTAGCCACACCATTGCCAATAAAGTTTGTCAATGCACGGGCTTCGGACATAAACCGATCAATACCTAAAATCAGTGCCAAACCCGCAACGGGAATAGATGGTACAACAAAGAGTGTTGCCGCCAAAGTAATAAACCCTGCACCAGTCACGCCAGAAGCGCCTTTGGACGTTAGCATGGCGACACCCAGAAGCATGAATTCTTGCATGATCGTAAGCTCGATATTGAGCGCTTGTGCAATGAATAGCGCAGCCATGGTGAGATAAATATTCGTGCCATCCAGATTAAAAGAGTAACCCGCAGGCACCACCAGACCAACAACGGATTTTGAGCACCCCATGCGTTCGAGCTTGTTCATCAATGGCACAAGCGCAGACTCAGAAGAAGACGTACCCAGCACAGTGAGCAGCTCCTCTTTGAGATACCAGATAAAGCGAAAAATATTGAATCCTGTGGCGACGGCGATGCTGCCCAGAACAATAAAAATAAACAGCAGACAGGTGAGGTAAAAACTGCCCATTAGTGCTGCCAGCGGCTTTAGCGCAGCAAGGCCGTATTTGCCCATGGTATACGCCATCGCCCCACCGGCACCGATTGGCGCGAACTTCATGACCACATTCATCATGGCAAAAAAGAGTTGGGACGCGTCTTCAATAAAGCGGTGCACCGGCTCACCGACTTTTCCCAGGCGAACAATGGCGTAACCAAACAAAATAGCAAGCAACAGCACTTGCAATAAATTGCCAGCGTTAGTAAATGCGTCAAAAAATGTTTTGGGAATGATGTTCAATAAAAACTCAACCGTACCTTGTTCCGCAGCTGATTTTGCATAAGCGGCAACCGCTGTGCTATCCATGGATTGCGGAGAGGCATTAAAGCCTTCACCCGGACGAATAAGGTGCACTACCAGCAAACCCACGCCCAGCGCCAAGGTAGAAACTACCTCAAAATAAAGCAAGGCTTTACCGCCCACCCGGCCGACTTTTTTAACATCGCCAGAACCAGCAATACCCAACACGACAGTGCAAAAAATGACTGGGGCAATGAGCATTTTGACCAAGGCAATAAAACCATCGCCCAAGGGTTTTAACTGTGTACCAAGTGCCGGGTACACATAGCCCAAAAAACCACCGGAAATTGTGGCGATCAGTACCCAAAAGTAAAGTTGGCGTGTGAGTTGTTTAGTCAATCGTTTAATCATAACTACCCTGAAAATAGAACGAGTATGGCATGATGTATTTTTATTCATTCATGACGGATAACCCATGATAGACGTTTATTCCTGGCCTACGCCCAACGGTCACAAAGTGCACATCATGCTCGAAGAATGCGGTTTGAAACTCGGCCGCGACTGGCAGGTGCATGCGGTCGATATTAGCGCGGGCGATCAGTTTTCGCCGGTATTTTTGAAGATCAGCCCGAACAATAAAATCCCGGCGATGGTGGATGAAAGTGGGCCAGATGGCAAACCCATCGCTTTGTTTGAATCGGGTGCGATCTTGCTGTATCTGGCGGCGAAAACAGGCAAGTTTTTACCCAAAGGCGACCGGCAGAAATTCGAAGTTTTGCAGTGGCTGATGTTCCAGATGGGCGGCGTAGGGCCAATGTTGGGGCAAACGCATCATTTCCGTATCTACGCACCGGAGAAACTCGACTACGCGATAAATCGCTACACCAATGAAGCCAAGCGTCTTTACGGTGTGATGGATCAACAGCTCACAACACATCGTTTCATTGCGGGGAATAGCTATTCAATTGCCGATATGGCCATCTTTCCGTGGCTACGCAGCTGGCAGAATCAGGGCATCGATTGGGCGGATTATCCGGCGTTGAAAAAATGGTTTGATGGCATCGCCGAGCGGCCGGCAGTCAAGCGTGGCGTGGCGGTGCTGGCGGATTTGCGAAAGCCTTTAACAGACGATAAGGCGCGCGATGTGCTGTTTGGCAAAAAGCAGTATCAAAAAAAGTAAACACAAGGTATACGCCACGATAAAGACCTCCGTCATGGCTTGATCGCCGTCTTGCCAGCGCCGACTTTTTTATGCAGGCATTGTGTTTCAGGTTTTTTTCGCACGAGGGTGTGCGGCGTCGTAGATTTTTGCCAGATGCTGAAAATCAAGGTGCGTATAAATCTGCGTGGCGGCGATGCTGGCGTGGCCGAGCATGTCCTGCACGGCGCGTAAATCGCCGGATGATTGCAGCACGTGCGAAGCGAAAGAATGGCGCAGCATGTGCGGGTGCACCTGCATGCGCAGCCCTTGCTGTTGCGCCCAGCGCACCAGGCGTTTTTCTACCTGACGGGGGCTCAAGCGCGTACCAAAACGGCCGGTGAATAAGGCGGGCTGATCCGCTGGTGCGTAGTTCGGCCGTATCGCCAGCCAGGCGCTGAGCGCTATTTTGGCTTGGTTGCCCAGCGGCACAGTGCGGGTTTTTTGCCGCTTGCCAGTAACGGTGACTTCGTCATTGGTTAAATCCAGACCGCCCGGCCAGTCAAGGCTCACCAATTCGGCCAGGCGCAGACCGGAGGAATACAACAATTCGAACATCGCCGCATCCCGAGTTTCCAGATCATCGGCAGGCTGGGCATTGAGCAAGGCGGCCATTTGATCCGTGCCAAGTGCCTTGGGCAAGGTGCGGGGACGTTTGGGCGCTTTCAAGGGCTCGGCCGGGTTGTGCAAGATAACGTCACGGCGGGCTAGCCAGGCATAAAAACTGCGCCAGGCAGAGAGTGTGCGCGCAATCGAACGTGGCGCCAGTTCGGCGGCGTGTAGCTGCATTAAGCCACGACGTAGATGCGCTGTGGTGAGCTCGGCGGGGGATGCGTCACGCGTTATGGCAACATCTGAAGACATCGGCAGGAGCGCTTGCAGGCACAATAAATCATGCCGATAGGCAGCGAGCGTGTGAGGACTCGCACGCCGCTGGATCGCGATATCAGACAAAAACTGCGCAAATAAAGGATGCAGTCCGGTGTCTTCCAACGCGGCTGTTTTTGTTGGCACAGACACCGGATTGTTCATGTCTTTTACAACCGTTAATTTGTCGTTGAAACCACTTGGCTATTGAGAACACGCTGCAGAGCAACGGATACCATCGCGCCCATGCGCTCAAGATAGAGCGTACCCAAAGCCGGATAAAACCGGCTGGCCTCTTCGCTGGCCATAACCAGCAAACCAAAACAGCTGCCATGTGCGTCGCGCAAAGGCACTTGCGCCATAGAGCGCAAATGCGCGGCGGCCTCGCCAAACCAGGCAACCGTCGCTTGTTCTGACGCCGGGCCACACAGTGGGTGTTTCAGGTGGATAGCAAAGTTTTGTATGGTCTCAGTAACCGGTTCAGCGAAGTGCTGGCTGTTAGGTAAATTCCACACGCGCAAGACCACGTGCGGTACAGAAAACGCACCACCTAAGTGGGCATAAATCGTGCGTATCAACGTGGCTTCATCCTGCGCGCTAATCAAAGCGACAGCAAGGTTGTGAACTTTGTCAGAGATGGCGTCGTTCTCGTTGCCGAAGGTAATGAGTTCAGCCAGTTTGGCTTCCAGCGTGCGCACTTTGTCACGCAAGGTAAAGAGCTGTTTTTCGGTAATCGAAATCGCGCGCCCGGTGTGTGGATCGGGCAAGGTCATGAGCGCTAGCACATCGGTGTAGGCATCAAAAAATTCTGGATGATTGTGCAAATAGTGGGCAACGCTTTCTGCAGTGATATCTGTGTTCATAAATTTTCCTGATGATTCATTTAAACAATAGATTTGATGGATGAGTTAGTAAAACTTATACGTCAGACAGCTTAATTTCACCATTAAATACACTGACTGCCGGGCCTGTGAGCAGCACGCTGCCTTGACCATCCCAAGCAATCGACAAATCGCCGCCACGGGTGATTACGCGTACGGGCGAGGCAAGCAAGCCACGACGCATCCCCGCCACAACTGCAGCACAAGCACCCGTGCCACACGCCAGCGTTTCACCTGCGCCACGTTCATAGACGCGCAGGCGAATGGTGTGGACATCCACAATTTGCATGAAACCTGCATTCACGCGTTGCGGAAAACGCGGGTGAGATTCGATACGCGGGCCAAGTGTTTCAACCATTGCGGCATCAATATCCGCAACGACTTGCACGGCATGCGGATTGCCCATGGAAACAACGGTGATGCCTACTGCCGCCTCGCCCACTTGCAGCGTCTGGATAACCGCCTGGCTGTCGCTAATGAATGGAATCTCGTCCGGCAAAAAGCGCGGCTGCCCCATGTCGACGGTGACTTGGCCGTTATCTTCAAGTCGCGGTGAAATGATGCCAGACAAGGTTTCCACATGAATCTGACGCTGCGTGGTGAGGCCTTCGTCGTGCACAAAGCGCACAAAGCAGCGCGCGCCATTGCCGCATTGTTCGACTTCGCCGCCATCGGCATTGAAAATCCGATAACGAAAATTCGCCTCGGGCCGCGTGGCTTTTTCAACCACTAATAATTGGTCGCAACCGATACCAAAATGGCGGTCGGCGAGCTGCTTGATTTGCGCGGGCGAGAGTGCAAAAGGTTCAGCCAGTGCATTAATGACAACAAAGTCGTTGCCTGCGCCCTGCATTTTGGTAAAACGAATGTTCATAAACGAATGGTAGTGATACTTCGGCCAAGTGATCGGTTGAATTGATTGGTGAAGCTAGTCATAAAAACTCGCTTCACCCGGGGGACGGGTTTTGAAGCGTTTATGCAGCCAATAGTATTGAGCTGGCGTGCGTAAAATTTCGGCTTCCAAAAAACTATTCATGCGCTGTGTGTCGGTGAATAAATTTTCCGCGGCAGTATGCGCTGCATCTTCTGCAGGAAAATTTTTCCACGGTTCGCCTACCTCGATTTCATAATGGCAGCCTTTCATGCGCGTGATGATCGGAACCACGGCGGCGCCGGTGAGTTTGGCCAGACGGGAAAGCCCGGTAATAGTGGCGGCAGGTACGCCAAAAAACGGCACGAAGAGTGCATCCTTGGCGCCATAGTCCATATCGGGCAGATAATAAAAAGGCCGCCCTTCACGAATCGGACGAATGACTGGCTTCACGCCATCCTGACGCGAAAACAACGCGGTTTTACCAAAGCGCAAACGGCCTTTGTGTAATGCTGTATTAAAGGTTTCGTTTTTTGCCCGCGCATAAATGGTAATCATCGGCAGATCCATCGCCAGCCGAATCCAGCCTGCATCCAAACCCACAAAATGCGGTGCGAAAAAAATGACCGGCTGGCCTTGGCAAGCCGTCAAGCGTTCACTGTGAAGAAGGGTGACGATACGTCGAATCCGCATGGGGGATGCCCACCACCAGACGCCAAGTTCGAGCATATTGCGGCCAAAATAAGCAAAGTGCCGTCTCGCCAGCGCCGACTTTTCTTTCGCGGATAAATCAGGAAAGCACAAGCCCAGATTAGTGAGCGTAATACGCCGCCGCTCGCGAATCAAATAGTATAAAAGCCAACCCAAACCGCGCCCTAACGCGGCCAACAAAGGCATAGGCAGCCAATGCAGCAGCCACATCACAACCAGCAATACATGCGTCATGGCACTTGTGTGCCTGCAGGAACTTTATAGCGCTTATAGCCCCATAAATACTGGGCTGGACACTGACGAATCATGGCTTCAATTTCAGCATTGATTTGTGTTGCGCGCTGCGTGAGATCGCCTTCGAGCGGTTGCGACAGCGGCAGAAAATAGACGTGATAACCAGCGCCATAAGGCAAGCGTTCTGCATAGGTAAGAATCACCGTCGCTCCTGTTTCAGCCAGACGTGCGGCCAAGGTCATGGTGTAGGCAGGGCGGCCAAAAAATGGTGCCCAAACACCTTCACCCGTGCCAGGCACCTGGTCTGGCAACATGCCAACCAGCTCGCCTTGTTTCAAGGCTTTGAGCAAACGACGCACGCCAGACATATCCGCTGCGGCAAGATTAAAGTTACTGCCCCTGCCCTGGCGCATCAGTGGTTCTAGCCAGGCTTGCTTGGGTTGACGAAACATGACCGTTAACGGTTTCTTTGAGGCAATGTATTGCGCTGTCATTTCAAAACAGCCCAGGTGCGGGGTTAAAAACAAAACCCCTTTGCCTTTCTCGGCAGCCGCTTCAACCAAGGCCCAACCGGATGCCTTGGCAACTCTTGCCACCACTTCGTCATGAGGACGCAGCCAGATTTTTGGCAATTCCAAAAAACCTTTGCCCGCTTCTGCAATAGCTGCATGCTGATATGCAGACAAGCCCGCTTGCGCCAAATTGCTGGCCAGGCTGCGCCGGTATGTAGGCGAAAAAGCCCAGGTGAGCCAGCCAATCAACGCCCCGAGGTTATGTAGCAGAGACAACGGCAGATAGGCACAGAGACGGAACAACAAAGACATATCAGGCGAGAGAAATTAACGATGAATCGCGAATTATCGGCGAATTATTGAGAAATGATTATTTAATCGTCGCGGCGCTAAATGCGCGAATGAATGAAACTCAGAAATAAAACTTGGCGGATTAGATTACAATAAACCCTTCCGCTGAGTTAATGACAACTTGTGAGGCGGAGAAAGTTCTCGTCAAAAAACGAAAACCGGAAAATCAAAATTCACTAAAGCGTCGCTTGCTCATGCCCCAGGAGTCTGCCTCGCCAGTTTCGCGGGGCATTTTTATTTGGAGCTAAGCACATGAGTCAATCTTATTTCTTCACCTCGGAATCCGTTTCAGAAGGCCACCCCGATAAAGTCGCGGATCAAATTTCAGACGCTATTCTGGATGCCATTCTGGCGCAGGATGCTCACTCCCGCGTCGCAGCGGAAACCTTATGCAATACCGGACTGGTGGTATTGGCCGGTGAAATTACAACCAAAGCCAACGTCGATTACATCCACATTGCGCGCGAAACCTTAAAACGCATTGGTTACGACAATACCGAATCCGGTATCGACTACAAAGGCTGCGCGGTGCTGGTGGCCTATGACAAGCAGTCGCCCGACATCGCCCAGGGCGTGAACAAAGCCTATGACGACGACCTCAACCAGGGTGCGGGCGATCAAGGCTTGATGTTTGGTTATGCCTGCAACGAAACTCCTTCGCTGATGCCACTGCCGATTTATTTATCGCATCGGTTAGTGGAACGGCAATCGCAGTTGCGTCGCGATGGCCGCCTGCCCTGGCTGCGTCCGGATGCCAAATCGCAAGTCACCGTCCGTTATGAAAATGGCCGCGCGCATTCAATTGATACCGTGGTGTTATCCACGCAACACTCTGCCGACATGGAATTGCCACAGATTCGCGAGGCAGTGATTGAAGAAATCATCAAGCCCACGCTGCCCAAAGAGCTGATCAAGGGTGACATCAAGTTTTTGGTGAATCCCACCGGGCGCTTTGTGATTGGCGGTCCGCAAGGTGATTGCGGCTTGACCGGACGCAAAATTATTGTTGACACCTATGGTGGCGCGGCGCCCCATGGCGGCGGCGCCTTTTCGGGCAAGGATCCGTCCAAGGTCGACCGCTCAGCCGCTTACGCAGGTCGTTACGTGGCTAAAAACATTGTGGCCGCTGGCTTGGCAGATAAATGCCTGGTGCAGATTTCTTATGCCATCGGTGTGGCACAGCCAACGTCCGTTTGGGTCACCACACAAGGCACGGGCAAAATCCCTGACGAAAAAATTGCCGAGCTGGTCAAGCAGCATTTCGATCTGCGCCCCAAAGGAATTGTCACCATGCTGAACTTGCTGCGCCCGATTTATGAAAAAACTGCCGCTTATGGCCACTTTGGTCGTGACGAACCTGAATTCACGTGGGAAAATACGGATAAAGCTGCCGCGCTCCGCGCGGATGCCGGGCTGTAGCCCGGGCTCGCAGGGCTTTATCGGTATTTCGTCGCAGGTTAACACGAGCACAGCCAAGAGTTAAGCCACGAAGCCGCGGCTGCAGACAAAATGGTTTAAAGTGCAGCCGCACTGCATGCCGATGCAGACTTTAAAAGCAAGCAGGCATAACTGAGGTTTTTCTAATGCAACAAGATTTGGCAACAAATGTATTGGGTGGCGTGCTGCAGGATTGCAGCACCGACCCTATGACGGGCTTTTTACGCAATGGCTGTTGCCAGGTGACGGATGAAGACGTCGGCAATCACGGCGTGTGCGTGGTGCTGACGGCTGACTTTTTGACTTTCTCTGCCGCGCAGGGCAATGACTTATCAACGCCACGGCCTGAGTACGAATTTCCTGGCTTGAAACCTGGGGATCGCTGGTGCTTATGTTCCGCACGCTGGCAAGAAGCCCTGCGTGCAGGCAAAGCGCCGCAAGTGGTGTTGGCAGCCACCTCAATTGCCGCACTCGAATTTGTTCGGCTGGAAGATTTACAACGCTATGCTGTCGATACAAACCCGGAGAAATCGTAAGCACGGTGCATGACTTTCCCGCGCAAACGATTAACGGCGAGTCGAAGTCGTTGGGCGATTATCGCGGCCAGGTTTTATTGATCGTAAATGTCGCCAGCCAATGTGGCTTTACGCCGCAATATGCAGGGCTGGAAGCACTATGGCAGAAATATCACGAACGCGGCTTGGTGGTGCTGGGCTTTCCGTGCAATCAGTTTGGCGGCCAGGAGCCGGGCGATGAAGCCACCATTGCCAATTTTTGCAGCAGTAAATTTAACGTGAGCTTTCCGCTGTTTGCCAAGGTCGATGTCAATGGCGAAACGGCGCATCCACTGTGGCAACATCTCAAAAAAGCCGCGCCTGGCGTGTTGGGAAGCGAAAAAATTAAATGGAATTTCACCAAGTTTCTGGTGAATCGCGAAGGTCAGGTGGTCAAGCGTTATGGTTCGATCACCAAGCCTGAGCAAATCAGCGCGGATATTGAGCATTTGTTGTAGCAGAAGTTAGTCGACATTCCCATCGACATAAAACCAGCGCCCGTCTTCACGCAAAAAACGGCTGATTTCATGCAGCCGCACCGCCCGCCCATTGCACCGGTAACGGGCGATAAATTCCACCGTTGCCGCATCCCCAGCCGGAATGAACCGCTTGACTTCCAGACCCAGCCATTGCGGTGCAGATTGAGCACCTGCGGGGCTGGATAAGTCCAGCGAGAGTGGCCGCGTGGATGGATGCCAGCTGGCCAATAAATACGCTTCATCGTTGAGCACATAGGCCGTATAGCGTGAACGCATCAAGGTTTCTGCATTGGGTGCCACTTGCCCAGCGTGAAAGATGCCGCAACAGGCAGCATAAGTGTGCAGCGTCCCACAGGGACACAGCGCTTGTTTAACGTTGGCCTGGTTACGCGGGGTTTTACGCATGCTGGATAAAGTTTTTCATGCTTTAGATGTTTTGCTTCCGTTGCCAAATCTCACTTGGCACTTAAGTTTACAGATTGCTCCATACATTTTTCAACAACACATCCATGGCTGCACCGGCCTGTGCGGCGTTGGGATGGTTCACCATGAAAACGATCACCCAATATCTGCCGCGCTGATCGCGCACGTAGCCTGCCATCGTTTTCACGCCATCGAGCGTGCCGGTTTTGATATGCGCTTGCCCAGTGATGTCTTCGTTTTGCAGACGTTTTTTCATCGTGCCATCCACACCGGCAATCGGTAAAGAAGCGACGAATTCAGGCATCACCGCGCTACGCCAGGCAAGCTGCAACAAGCGGTTCATGCTGGCAACGGACAACCGTTCCACGCGCGATAAACCGGCGCCATTTTCAATCACCAACTCAGGCATGCTCAAACTACGTCGCTGCAACCATTTTTGTATCGCATTCGCCCCGTCGGCAGGCTGCGCAGGCTGGCTGCCAGAGGCTGCGCCCAGGGTGAGCAAAAGCTGGCGTGCCATAACGTTATTGCTGTATTTATTGATGTCGCGCACGATGTCACCCAGAAAAGTCGGCGCTGGTGAGACGGCAAATAAACGTGCCTCGGCGGGCAAAATACCCGTCCGCACATGGCCACGCATTTGCCCGCCAAGTTCTGTCCATAAGGCGGTAAACACATACTGCATAAAGCGCGTGTGGTCAGGCAGACCAATATTCCAGCTTTGCTCGCCGCAAGCGCTCGGATAAGCACCGCTCAAGATCAGCTGATCGGCGACATTCGGTGCCGTACCGGGTTCGACTTTGACCGTTAAACGCTCGCGCCACTCGCCGCAATCAGCTCGCGTATCGTTGCGTAACTGATTAACAATGGTCAAGCCTTGCAACGATGGCTCAATGAGCAATTGCGGTCGTGGGTTAGTGGATTTTTCTGTGCTTTCTGTATTGATAAGCGGCAAAACACGCAAGTTGATCGCATTAAAGTTTAATAACAAGGCGTCTGGCGTCACGTTGTAAGGGCGCAGCGGATCCTCATCAAACACCGCAGCGGCTCTGCCATTGAGCGAAAACAGCTGGTTATCCAGCACAACATCTCCCAGAATCTCGCGCAGCCCGCGTTGCCGCATTTCTCGCAACCAGCGCCACAACTGCGCATAGGTGAACTTTGGATCGCCCCCGCCTTGCAAATACAGATTGCCATGCAATACACCATCAACGATCACGCCATCCGCCCACGCCCGGGTTTGCCAGCTGTAGGCCGGCCCCAGTGTATCCAGAGCAACAAACGTGGTCAGCAGCTTCATGGTTGACGCTGGATTCATGGCCTTATCAATATTGATCTTCCAGCGCGGTGCCCGGGCATCCACCGCTTGCACCAGCACACCAACAGCAGAAGGGGGAATTTGCGCCGCTTGTAGCGCCTTCACCACCGGCAAAGGCAATTCGGCCGCCATGGCAGGGATCAAACTCCCCCAGCACAAAAAAATGGCAAGCGTGGTACACGCAGCATGTTTCATGAAGTCAAATCGATTACACATAATAGGTTCGCTGCCATTGTCAAAATCACGATGGGATATTATTTCCCCCTGCGGAATCTTGCCATTATCTGCGCATATCATCCGCAATTGACGAGAAAATCAATCGCGATGCCTGAGTATCAAACCAAGCAAAATAAAAACTGGGGGAAGCATGGAATTAGGATTGCAAAACAAAGTGGCCATTGTGTGCGGCGCAAGCCAAGGCATGGGACAGGCGATTGCCTGCGGGCTCGCGAATGAAGGTGCACGGGTGTTGCTAGTAGCAAGAAATGCCGAGCGCCTGACCGCTGCCGCAGCAGCTATTCTGGCGAAAAACACCAACGCGCAATTGGCTACACTGGCCATTGATTTAACCCCGGCCGATAGCGCCGAGGAAGTAATAAAAGCAGTAAAAGCGCGCTGGGGGCGACTGGATGTACTGGTCACTAACACCGGCGGGCCACCGCCGGGACAGCCGCTGGATTTATCCGATGAGCAATACTTGCTGGCTTATCAGCAAAATTTCATGAATGTGGTGCGCCTGTGCCGCCACGCCGTACCTGCCATGCGTGCGCATGGCTACGGACGGATTATCAATATGCTGGCTTTGTCCGTGCGACAAATTGAAGACAATCTGGTGCTCTCATCGACCTCCCGACTCAGCGTCGTGGCCTATGCGCGGTATCTGGCCGAGCAAGTCGCCGCTGAAGGCATTACGGTCAATAACGTCTTGCCAGGCTCCATTCATACAGAACGATTAGCACAAGTCGCGGCCATGCAAGCCACACATTTTGGCCGCAACCCATTAGCAGAGCTCGATGTACGCGCCGAGCGCGTGCCGATGAAGCGACTTGGCAAACCAGAAGAAATGGCTGATCTGGTGAGTTTTTTAGCGTCTGAGCGCGCCGGTTTTTTGACAGGCTTGAGCATTCCGGTTGAAGGCGGACAGCTCCGCTCGGTTTTATGAGGTGACTATGAACAACGACAAAAATAACAGCAACAACGTTGATATCAATCAACATATCCCGGCCATTGTGGAAGACTTTTGGACGCAACGCACAGCGGGTATTTTTTATCCGCCCCACTGGTTTAATCGGCTCAATTTAGATCAAGCCTGTAAGATTCAGCTTGGTCTGCTGGATAAATCCATCGCAGCTGGCGAGCAACATATTGGCTGGAAAGTCGGCCTTACCGCAGCGGCGATACGCGAGCAGTTTCACGTGCATGAGCCAGTGTTTGGCTATTTACTCGCCAGTGGTCGCGTGCCAAGCGGCACGCAAATTAGCCTGGCCGACTGGCAAGGCGCAGGGTTTGAAAATGAACTCTGCCTGCGGCTGGGCAAATCCCTGTATGGCCCTGGCGTGGATGTGGCGATGGCACAAGCGGCGGTAGACTCTTGCCACCCGGCGATGGAACTAGTTGAAAACCGGGGCGACTTTACCGCGCAGCTAGCAGTCGCCGTAGCAGATAACGTTCAGCAACGCGCCTTTGTTATCGGCGCGCAAGTGCCGCTGAATAAGCACACCCACCTGGCCACGATTGAATGCACTGTACAACTCAATGGGCAAACCGTTGCGCAAGCCACGGGGGACGCCGTGATGGGCAACCCATATGCGTCCCTTGCCTGGCTAGCGAACAAGCTGGCGGAGTACGGACGAGGGCTGGAAGCCGGTCAATACGTCATGAGCGGCTCCTTCACCCGCCAGTTTCCGCTTGCACCCGGCGACATTGCGGAAACCCGTTTTAGCGAGATCGGCACTGTTGCTTTACATATTGCGCAGTAAATCGGCTCAGCCAACAAGTATCACCAGCTTATTCCATGCAAAAGGCCACCTGAGTTGAAAAAACGTGCCCAATCAAGCGGAGCCGGTACACCCGACACTTGAGCCAGACCACATGTCAGACACGTGATTAGCCTTTATTCTCGCAAGCTACGTCTAACGATGAAGCGATCAAATGAAAAACGGCCCCAATCGCTTGGAGCCGCTTGAATACTGGTGGTGATGAGTGGACTTGAACCACCGACCTACGGATTATGAATCCGTCGCTCTAACCAACTGAGCTACATCACCGCTGATATGCAACAAAGGGGCGGGATTATGTCTTTTTCACATCCTTCTTGTCAAGGCGTACGTGTGTAGGCGACAATGACAGGATGAACTTTGATATCGTGATTGTGGGTGGTGGGTTGGCTGGCCTTGCGCTGGCGGCGGCGTTGCGGCGTTCGGCTTTTTCTATCGCGTTGATTGAAGGGGCAACACCGAATGCCCCTGCCAAGCGCATCTATGACTTTTCTGCCGCTACAACAGCTGCGTCTTGGGATAGCCGCATCTATGCCATCAGCCCGGCAAATGCCAATTTTTTAGCAGAAATTGGCATCTGGCAACATCTTGATCCTTTACGCATGGAACCTGTGCGCAATATGCAGGTGTTTGGTGATGGAAAGGGTCGGCTTGATTTTTCGGCTTATGACAGTGGCGTTGCTGAATTAGCATGGATACTTGAATCGTCGCTGATGCAAACTGAACTGCGGGAAATGGTTAAGCGGCAAGGCAATCTCACGTTATTTCTTCCTGCAACACCGCAAGCACTTGTTTTAACTGATACCGCCGCCGAGCTTACGCTGACCGATGGGCGCCAATTGACCGCACGCCTGATTGTTGCAGCTGATGGTGCAGATTCATGGACGCGCCGTGCAGCGGGGATTGAAGTGGCTTTCAAAAACTACGACCAACTGGGTGTCGTAGCTAATTTTGCTACTGCGTTGCCCCATTACCATACAGCGTTCCAATGGTTTCGTGCAGATGGCATTCTGGCTTGGTTACCCTTGCCTGGACAACAGATGTCGATGGTATGGTCCGCCAAAACAGCGCTTGGCGAGGAGTTACTGTCGCTTTCGCCAGAAGATTTGTGCACTACAGTCGCTAACGCTGGCGGCCATCAGCTGGGTGAGTTGAAATTAATCACTCCGCCAACCGCATTTCCGCTGCGGCTGATGCGCGCACCACGAACGGTGTTGCCACGTTTATGTCTGGTAGGCGATGCGGCACATACGGTTCATCCATTGTCTGGTCACGGCATTAACTTAGGATTTGGTGATGTTCAGGCCTTAGCGAAAACGCTGCTTAACGCTTTTCCAGTCGAAGATTGTGGCGACTTTTCCTTGTTGCGACGGTTTGAACGATCGCGTAAAGAAGAAGTTTTTATGCTACAAACAGCAACGGATCATTTACAGCGTTTGTTTGCCATTCGTCGCGGGCCGCTTATTGGTTTGCGCAATGCTGGATTGAACCTTACCAATCATTTGCCTGTCATAAAGGATGCTTTGGTTCGTTATGCGTTGGCATCCTAACTTTTTGGAGATTTAATGAATAAGAAATTGCTTGCAGCAGCCACATTGTTTGTCAGCTTTGCGACGCTATCCTTTTCAACGCTATCTTTAGCGGGTGAGGCTGACGTAAAAAAGGCACTTGAAACAACCTTGGGTAAAGTTGAAAAAATCAGCAAAGCACCTATTACCGGCCTATGGGAAGTTGTTGTTGATGGGCAGATTTTTTATGCGGAAGACACTGGCCGTTATGTACTAACTGGTAATTTAATCGACACTAAAACAGGTAAAAATTTAACCACTGAGCGGCAGTTCAATGCCTTGCCACTTGAACTGGCGATCAAGCAAGTGCGAGGGAATGGTAAAAATGTATTAGTCACGTTTGAAGACCCTAACTGTGGCTACTGCAAAAAACTGGCCAAAGAATTGACGTCGGTCAAAAATCTCACGCTGTACACTTTCCTTTATCCCGTGCTTGGGGAAGACTCCTTCGAGAAATCCAAAATGATTTGGTGCGCGCAGGATAAAGTCAAAGCCTGGAACGACTGGATGATCACTGGCAAAACCTTGGCTTCATTGCCTGCCAAATGCGATACCACCGGGCTGGAAAAATCAATCGCACTGGGACAAAAGTTGCGCATCAACGGCACACCCGCAATGTTCTTCGCAACTGGTGAGCGAGTAGGCGGCTACATTCCGGCAGCAGAAATCGAAAAGCGCTTTAATGCCAAAGGTGGTTAATTACAGCAACACCATGCTGTAAAAAGTCGGCGCTGGCAATACGGCAACAAATCCTGTTCTGCGTACCCCAGCCCCGTAATCTTCTCTATCGAGCGTCCTGGTTGCGTTAAAAAGAAGTTTCCCGTTCGGCAGATGCAGTAATTTTATGGATGGTCAAATCGGACCCTTCAAATTCTTCTTCTGCATCAAGCCGAATGCCAACAACCAGTTTGAGAACACCATAAACCACAAAACCGCCAATCAACGCAATCAAAATACCCATAAGCGTACCGGCCACTTGACTGAATAAGGCCACACCACCCCGGCCACCTAAAGCCGTTGCACCAAAAATACCGGCAGCGATTCCACCCCACGCACCACACAACCCATGCAGCGGCCACACACCTAATACATCATCAATTTTCCAGCGATTCTGCGTCAGGGTGAACATCACCACAAACAGACCACCTGCGATGCTGCCCGTAGCCAATGCGCCCAGCGGATGCATCAGGTCTGACCCCGCACAAACAGCAACCAAGCCCGCCAAAGCACCGTTATGTACAAAACCAGGGTCGTTTTTACCTATTACTAATGCAGCGAGCGTACCGCCTACCATGGCCATTAACGAATTCAATGCAACCAGGCCGGAAATCTTGTCCAAGGTTTGCGCGCTCATCACATTAAAACCAAACCAGCCGACAATAAGTATCCACGCACCCAAAGCCAAAAATGGCACGCTCGAAGGCGGATGCGCTGCTATGCTGCCATCCTTGCCATAACGCCCACGCCGTGGCCCAAGTAATAACACAGCGGCTAACGCAGCCCAGCCGCCAACGGCATGTACGACCACCGAACCGGCAAAATCGTGAAACTCTGCACCAAACTGGCTGACAAACCATGCCTGAATACCCCACGCGTGGTTCCAGGTGATGCCTTCAAAAAATGGATAGACCAAACCCACCAGACACATGGTGGCCACCAATTGTGGTTTGAATTTAGCGCGCTCGGCAATGCCACCCGAAATAATCGCCGGCACAGCCGCGGCGAAGGTTAACAAAAAGAAAAACTTGGTCAGATCAAACCCACTATTTTGTGCCAGCACTTCTGCAGTGCTGAAAAAATTGACGCCATAGGCAACGCTGTAACCCACAAAAAAATAAGCCAGTGTGGACACTGAAAAATCTGCCAGAATTTTTACCAGTGCATTAATTTGATTCTTTTTTCGCACGGTGCCCAGCTCTAAAAAAGCAAAGCCTGCATGCATCGCCAAAATCATGATGGCGCCTAATAAGATGAACAAGACATCCGCCGAAGTTTTTAAGGGTTCCATAGATCAAGTCTTTCGTTAACGCACTACATTAAGGCAAAATTTGAAATATGGAAGCAAAAGGCGTTCCATGTCTATCTGTATTAAATATCAATACGTTATACAGAATGCCCCGCAAGAAAAAATATTTTGGTGCAAAATCTACCCTTTCATGCACCATATTTGAACAGCTAATGCACCAATATAAGAATTTTTTGCGCAAGCGGCGCCAAATATTTTCTCCTCTACAAGAAGGCTTTATTTTGGTGCATTAGTTGATGCGTCAGTTGGCGCATTACTGGGTGCATATTCAATCGGCATCAACACCCATAAACGACCACTCTGGCGCATTTTGCCGGCCAGATTACCGGCTTGCTCGCCGCTACCCCAGTAAAAATCACCGCGCACGGCCCCCCGAATTGCGCCGCCCGTGTCTTGCGCCAGCATCAACTTTGTGAGCGCTTGCTCACTATTCGGCATTGTGGTTGCAAGCCATAGGGGAGCGCCTAGCGGTACATAACGCGGATCAACCGCTAATGCTCTTGTGGGCGTTAGCGGCACGCCTAACGCACCCACAGGACCTGGGCCCGTGAGTGGCAGTTCGCGAAAAAAAACCATGCTGGGGTTTTGATTTAGAAGTTCATTAAGCCGTTTGGGATTATTTTCTACCCAGTTTTTAATGCCTTGCATGGAGGCTTGATCAATAGAAATCTCACCTTGATCTATCAACCAGCGGCCAATGGATCGGTAAGGATGGCCATTTTGATCCGCATAGCCCACCCGCATGCGGCTGCCATCGGGCAGGGCAATCTGGCCTGAACCCTGAACCTGCATGAAAAACAACTCAACTGCATCCGACACCCAGGCAATCGCCTCATGTGAGCGCCTGCTTCCCTGCTTATCCCATTCAGCTCTGTCGTAATAAGGAATCAGCTTTTTCCCCTCCAGACGACCGCGCAGGCGTAGATGCTTTAATTCTGGATAAATTTTCGATAAATCGACCGTGATCAAATCGTCTGGCGCTGCATGCACGGGATAAGGATTTTGCCGCGATGACTTGCGACTGCCTTGCAACACCGGCTCGTAGTAACCCGTAATCATGCCCGTGCGCGATCCGTCTGCATTGACCATAGCCCAGGGCTGAAACTGGCTTTTAAACCAGCTACGCACCGATTGCGGGCTGCTGACGTCGGCCGTCTGCGCAGCCAGACAAATCGGCTGCCAGAGCGCTTGTTTGCTGAGTGTGCGGCAGCTGTCCAAAAACGCGATGAAGGCGGGCGTCGAGTCATCTTCCTCCCAACCTGGCAAATCCTCCCAACGTGCTGTTTGCATCGGCGGGGCAGCATGCAGATCAGCTGGCTGGCCAGGCGCACATTTGGGCACGGGTGGACATTGCGTTAGCGATGCAGCCCGCCCATCAGGTTGCGTGGCAGACCTTGATGCTTGCGGCGCGGGAGAGACCGTTGTGCAGTTAGACAACAAAAATGCCGAACAGGCAACAAGGATGAAGATAGAGGAAATTTTCATGAATCTGCTAAAGTTCGCCGCGTTAAAAACCGAGAGTTTACCGATGACTGACTTTTCTCGCTTTCTGCTTCGCGCCGAAGCGCTTATGGATCGTATTGAAGCAATTTTGCCGCCAGCCTTGCCGAAAACCGATTGGTCAGCCTGCGCTTATCGCTGGCGTAGCCGCGACGGACGTGGCTGGCTGGAAAGCGTGCGCCATCCTCACGCCATAGGGCTGGATGATTTGCAGGGCGTGGATGCGCAAAAAGAGAGCGTCACGCAAAACACATTGCAATTTATCCAGGGAAAACCAGCCAACAATGTGCTACTTACCGGCGCGCGCGGCACGGGCAAAAGCTCACTGGTCAAAGCAGTGTTCAACCGATTTTCTCATCGCAGTTTGCGTTTGATTGAAGTGGATAAGGATGATCTAGCGTATTTGCCGGATATTGTTGACCTTGTTTACGGACGGCGCGAAAAATTCATTCTTTTTTGCGATGATTTATCGTTCGAGACTAACGAGCCGGGCTACAAAGCCCTAAAAAGTCTGCTCGATGGCTCGATCACCGGCATGCCGGAAAACTTGCTGGTGTATGCCACCTCCAACCGGCGTCATCTGATGCCGGAAAAAATGTCAGAAAATCTGGAAGCCACGCACACAGAAGACGGCGACGTGCATCCCGGCGAGACTACGGAAGAGAAAGTCTCGCTCTCCGAACGTTTTGGCTTGTGGTTGTCGTTTTACGCTTTCAGCCAGGATGAATACCTCGACATTTGCGCGCACTGGCTAACTGCGTTTGGTCAGCCGACAACATCACTTGAGCCTGACAATCCCATTCGCCGCGAAGCCTTGCAATGGACACAAATGCGCGGCGCAAGGAGCGGCCGAGTGGCTTGGCAATTTGCGCGCGATTACGCCGGACGGCACAGTGCAGCAAAAAAACAAGCCCACCCAAGATTCCGCTCACAAAGGCCATAGGATCTACCTTGCATGAAAATTACTCGCGTCGCTGCTGCTGTGATCGAACGGCCTGACGGCCAATTTTTGCTCGGTCAACGCGCGGCTGATACCGTTTATGCCGGTTACTGGGAGTTCCCAGGTGGGAAAATCGAGGCTGGCGAAACGCCAAAAAGAGCCTTGATGCGCGAGTTGCATGAAGAACTTGGCATCACGGTTGTACGTGCCGACCCATGGTTGCGCCGCGTTCATGTGTATGAACACGCGCATGTGCAGTTGTATTTTTTTCGCGTGCGCGCCTGGCAAGGTGACATCATGCCACACGTGCACAGTGCATTGCGTTGGCAAATGCCCGCTGCGACTAGCGTACAACCCATGTTGCCAGCCAATGCGCCTATTCTGGCCGCCCTTAACCTGCCTGCGTTTTACGCCATTACCCATGCGGCAACGATAGGTGTTGATGCCCAGCTCGCCGCGTTGGATAGAGCACTCGCACGCGGCCTGAAACTGGTTCAGCTCCGCGAACCTCAGCTTGATGCCAACGTCCGCCGGGACTTTGTTCATGCAGCAGTGAGCCGCTGCCACGCGGCTGGTGCTCGCGTGCTGATACATAGCGACATTCATTTGGCGCGCGAAGCAGGGGCAGACGGGGTGCACCTTACCGCCAGGCAACTCATGGCAACCGCCACCCGCCCCGACTTTCCCCGCACTGACGCCGCGTTAGTGGCAGCCTCATGCCACAGCACCGCAGAACTGCATCATGCCGCGCAATTAGGCTGCGATTTTGTGGTTTATGGCCCTGTACTTGAAACCGCCACTCACCCCGGCCGCAAAGGTTTAGGCTGGGAGCGATTTGCAGCAGTGGTGAGCGGTCAAATAAATGTAACTGAAACGAATGAGACTAACATGCCAACATTAGGCGCCGTATCACCAGCGCCGACTTTTCCACCGATTTACGCTTTGGGCGGGCTCAGCCCGGAAGACATCGACACCGCCTGGGTTCATGGCGCCCATGGTGTCGCGGCAATTCGTTCGGCTTGGCAGGCAGATCAAAAAACTGACTTGCCGAAAACTGACTTACCGAATACTCAAACGCACTGAACTCCACATCTTTTAATTATTCAGCTGTAGGTCAGCATTTCCTGTAAACCGTTTCCATGCGACGCCCGGACTTACCCGACTACGATTCAGAGTCGGCTTCATCGCTCAACGGTTCTTCTTCTTTTGCCGCAATACGATATTGATCGTTTGCCCACGCGCCTAAATCATCCCGCTTGCAGTATGCAGAGCAAAAAGGGCGAAAGCTGCTTTCTTCGACCCAAGGCACAGCGGCGCCACAGCGCGGGCACGAGACAATGCGTGGAGATTTTTTGGCTACACTCACTGAAGCTCCCGTCGATCGAGAAGAAGAATCGCGTGCAGTTGCCATGCTCAAAGATTACATAACGTCATATCAAACTCAATATCCGCTTCCACCTGACGAGGCCTTTGTACCATGTCAGGGCGCAAGAAACGAATGTTGATCGCCAGCTTGCCGGCGGATATTTCAGGAATCACAGGATTATTTTTCATCACTTGCAGACGAATCAACTGGTAGCTGCGGCCACCAAGCATGACTTGATATGTGCCATTTTTAGCGAGCAGTTGATCCGACCTTCCTGAAGCACGCAACAAGCGCAAAACGATAGTGAGCGCTTGGCGGATCGGCAGCATGGGAAACAACCAGGTTTCAATATTCTTTTGGCGTTCCGACACATCACGGTTTAACCAATAGTGGTAACCCGGCAAATCAAATTCACACACCCCGCCGGGAATACCCACGCGGTTTTTAATACTCATCAACCACTCGTTTTCACGCAAGTAATGGCCAATTTTTCCTTGTACAGCCAATAGTTGCGTACTGGCCTGTTCAATTTCATACAACGCACCCGAGAGCGCATCTTCGGAAATATCCGGGTTATTACGAAAGGAGAGCAATATCTGCCGTTGCCGCTCAAGTTCTTGCACCAGATCAAACTTTAAATCGGCACGACCTGCCACTTCCAGTAGCTCAAACAACAAAACCAAAGCAACATGATGTTCAGCCCCCCCTGAAGCAGAGGTGAAATAAACGAGTTTTTCAAACAGATCTTCAAGGCGCAACAAAGTACGCACGCGTTCACTGAGAGGATATTCGTATGTAATCACTCGCCAACCGGAGATAGGTAAATAGGCAGGATTGTCACCGAATTCAGATTAAATCTCAACCTACTTGCTGCGCTAACTTGCAATATTTTTGATGTAAAAGTGCTATTTGTGGCGCTAAAGCAGAGATTTCTCCATCATTTTGAATTAGATCATCCGCTGCCGCCAAGCGTTGTTCGCGCTTGGCCTGTGCATGCAATATGTCCTCAACCTCGCTGCGCGACAAGCCATTACGCTGCATAACCCGTTGAATTTGAGTCGATTCCGGACAGTCTACAACAGCTATTCGGTGCACCCGCTCACGATAACTGTCCGATTCAATCAACAAAGGAACTACCAGAACAAGATACAGTGGATGCTGCAAAGCAGCTGCCTGAATTTTCTTTTCTACTGCCTCACGAATCAATGGATGGATAATCGCTTCGAGCCGTTTGCGTTCTTCGGGATGCGCAAACACGTGTGTTCGCATCGCTGCACGATTCAATGCGCCCTCTTTAGTCAGCATCTTGTCACCAAACGCCGCCAATATATCGGGCATAGCCGCGCCGCCAGCTACCGTGAGCGAATGTGCGACAACATCCGTATCAATCACTGGCACGCCATGGAACGAAAAACAATCCGCCACGGCGCTTTTGCCGCTACCAATACCGCCAGTTAAACCGATGATATAAACCATTGAGCTAATAAAAAGTCAGGTTTTTCAAAGCTGAGTTGCTGTGTGGTTTTTCCGTTCCAGCACCAGGGTTATTGAACATACTAAAACTATTTATGGTGCCGCATCAAGGCGTGCAATCCATTGTCCATGTATCAGCTAGCGCCAATCTTATCGATTTTATTTGGCTATTCACCACGTTCACCTTGGCCTTTATCTGCACTACTTGATCAAGCTGCCCAGCTACGTCGGGCTTTTCCAGTTCCGTCGCGTCTTCACCATTTTTCTTGAGTAAAGCGATACGCGCTTGTGCCGCTTCAACATCCCCAAACAAACCAACCAAAAGGCGATAGCCTCCAAGTTTTGTTGCCTGAACTTGCATCTCGCTCAAAGGCTTGATGAGCTCAAGCCTCTTCGCTAACAAGGCGGTTTTTTTCGATTCAGCAAGTGTCTGGGTCGCCAAACCGGATATAAACACTCGATAGTAGCTTTGCTTTGGCATGCGCTGAGCAATTCCACCCAAGCTCGCCACATCACGCAATACCTGGTCCGCCGTGATTTGGTTTAATCCACCGATCGCCTGACAGACGGTTGCTAGACTTTCAGGCGCCACAGCAGGTGGCCCGTTGCTGACAAGCCGCATGCTGTCTGCGTTGATTTGTTGCGTTAACCGCTGCGGCTCATGAATTTCGCTGTGCGCTGTAAACAGTCCTTGCGCCCAGGCAAAGAAAGCAACATTAAGAAAAACCAATACATAAAAAAAGATTCGCAACTTATTCACGTCTAAATACCCTATCGCTATGATTTGGCAGGCATCAATTAATGCCGGTAGATTCTGCCACCGCTCGCAACCCTTCCAGTACCAAATAGTCCACGACTAGCGTAGGTGTTGAAAGGTGTGGAGCCAAATATCCCGCCGCACCGCCTGACAAAACGCATTGCGTGGCGCAATGAATTCTGCGCATTCGCTCAATGGCACCTAGGGTCGCATATAACGCACCGCTCGCCATGGCATCCTGTGTATTTTTAGCCGGCTTGCTCAAATCCAATCCGTCCAGCGCGCCAGCAATGTCACGCAAACCCGCTGCATGGTGGGTGAGAGACTGGTGCATCAATTGCAATCCCGGCAAAATCAAGCCACCCTGAAAAACACCTGCGGCATCAAGAAAATCAACTGTAGTTGCCGTACCCGATTGCACCACGATTGCAGCCTCGGGTTCTGATGATATTAGCAATGCCCGCGCCGCAATTAACCCAGCCCAGCGATCTGCGCCTAATTGCGTTGGCTGGCTGTAATTGTTTTTCACCCCACAGCATGCGACTGTGCTCTGAAAAAAACTCAGCGGAACAGCTAACTGTTGTGCGATGCGTTCAATACGCTCCTGTACTACCATTCCGGCAACATTGCACGCCAAGAAATACTGTACTTGATAAGGCAGAACAGCACTCAAAGAAGCCAAATCGGTGTAATCGGTAACTTGCTGGTGCAGCCAGACGTTACCGTCATGCACACCCCATTTAACGCGTGTATTTCCCGCATCCAGACACAGGATCATAAGGCTAGGAATACAAAAATTTCTTGTAAAAAGAATACAACGCCATGGTCAGCTTCCATCAGTCAAATGGTAGTGTCAAACTGCGATTATTACAGGCGACGTGGCCTGATTTAGAACTTGATTAGATCGCTTTTAGAACATATCTGGCGCGCCCGAGACGATTCGAACGTCCGACCCCTGCCTTCGGAGGGCAGTACTCTATCCAGCTGAGCTACGGGCGC
>CAZOMI010000006.1:64333-71106 GCA_964580925.1 uncultured Methyloversatilis sp. | reverse complement strand
CTGCCGCTGATCACCACCAACTGCGCGGTGCTCGGCGTGGCGCTGTTCCAGACCGCGCGCGAATATGATTTTGTCCAGTCGATCACCTTCGCCGTCGGTGCCGGTGCCGGCTTCACCCTGGCGCTGGTGCTGATGGCCAGCGTGCGCGAACGCCTGCAATTGTCCGACGTGCCCGCCGTGGCGCAGGGCACGGCCCTGTCACTGATGCTGGCCGGCATCCTGTCGCTGGCCTTCATGGGGTTTGCCGGCCTCGGTGGATGAGTACCTACCTCGCCACCATTGCAGTGATCTTCGCCCTCCTGCTGGCGGGCATGGTCGTCGATCGGCTGTATCGGGCATTTGCCGCGCGCAATCCGCAACTTGGCCCGTTCCGCGGCGCTGAAGGCTGCGGCTGCTGCTCGTCCAAAAAAAGCTGCGGCGACGGGACGTCCTGTTCAAGCTGATCGCTGGCAGAGGAAGAAAAGGGCATCACCCCAGCAGCCTTGCCGCCGGGCCGCCCTGTAACAGACGAGCGCAGCGAGCAATAGTCACCTTCCCCGCGAGGGGGAGGCCGGGAGGGGGCGGGCCCACTCAGTGCCTGACATCCTCCAACTGGCTGACGGAGTCGTGTTCGCGCTGGTTGGCCTGGTGGTGGCGCATGATCAAGAACATGACGCCGGCGACGAAGGCGCCGAAGAGCGCGATGATCCAGTAGATGTGCAGTCTGGCCATGATGAGCAGCGCGTAGGTGCTGGTCATGACGAGGATGGCGAGGTTTTCGTTGAAATTCTGCACGGCGATGGAGTGGCCGGCGCCCATCAGGATGTGGCCGCGATGCTGGAGCAGGGCGTTCATCGGCACCACGAAGAATCCCGATAGCATGCCGATCAGCACCATCAGCGCCATGGCCATCCAGGTGTCGCGCACCACGACCATCACCATGACGATGATGCCCATGGCGATGCCGAGCGGAATGACGCGCACCGCCTTGCGCAGGGTCAGCAGGCGCGCCGCCAGTACCGCGCCGATGGCGATGCCGATGGCCACCACGCCCTGCAGCATGCTGGCCTTGGACAGGTCGAGATGGAGCGCCGCCCGCGACCATTCAATGACTATGAACTGCAAGGTGGCCCCGGCGCCCCAGAACAGGGTGGTTACCGCCAGCGAAATCTGGCCAAGCTTGTCGCGCCACAAGAGTTGCACGCAGTGCTTGAACTCGTGGATCAGATAGAGCGGGTTCTTCTTGAGCGGTTTGTGGTCAACCCCGGTGTCGGGCACATAAAGATTGAAGAGCGCGGCCACCAGATAAAGCCCGCCGATGATGAGGATGCCCATCTCGGCCATGCTGTCGATGCCGGTCTCGATCAGCGGAAAATCGAGGGACAGCAGATGCTGGACGATGCCCGGATTGATCATCAGGCCGCCCAGCACCACGCCGAGCACGATCGCACCCACCGTCAGGCCTTCGATCCAGCCATTGGCGACGACGAGCAGGCGGTGGGGCAGATATTCGGTGAGGATGCCGTACTTGGCGGGCGAATAGGCGGCGGCGCCCAGGCCCACCACGGCGTAGGCGAGCAGCGGATGCACATCGAAGAACAACAGCGAACAACCGAAGATCTTGATGCCGTTACTGATGAACATGACGCGCCATTTCGGCATCGAGTCGGCAAAGGCGCCGACAAAGGCGGCCAGCGCGACATAGGAAATGGTGAAAAAGGTCTTCAGCAACGGCTCGTATTCCGTTGGCGCCTGCATGTCGCGCAGGATGGCGATAGCGACGATCAGCAGCGCGTTGTCGGCGAGCGCGGAAAAGAATTGCGCCGCCATGATGATGTAAAACCCGAGATTCATGGCGGGCGGTTATATCACGAAAGTGTGTGGGGAATTTGAATATAAACCTGCCTGATGGCACCTATCCCCTTTTGTGGTGTGGGATTAATTAAAAAGTGGTTTGCATATCAGGCTTTCTTATGCGGATGATTTGTGTTTGAATATTGCAATATTAGAAAAAAACCAGTATTCGGGGGAGTGCAGATGGCAGATCGTAGACTTCAGGTTTTTCACGCTGTTGCCAAACAGCTTTCGTTTACCAAGGCCGCTGAAGTTCTCTTCATGACGCAGCCGGCGGTAACTTTCCAGATCAAGCAACTCGAAGAGCACTTCAACACGCGCCTGTTCGATCGCGGCCATGGCCGCATTTCGCTCACTCCGGCGGGTGAGCTGGTCCTGACTTATGCCGAGAAAATTCTTGGCCTGGCCGGTGAAATGGACGTGCGGCTGTCGGAAATGACCGGCGAGATTGGCGGTTCGCTGCTGGTCGGCGCCAGCACCACGATTGCCGAATTCCTGCTGCCGCGCATCCTCGGCGAATTCAAGGCCAAATATCAGAACGTCAAGCCCTGTCTGGTGGTTGCCAACTCCGAAACCATCGAAACGCGTGTCGCCGAACATACCATCGACATCGGCTTCATCGAATCGCCTTCGCACCAGCCCAACTTGCAGACCGAGGTCTGCTGCGAGGATGAACTGCAGATCATCTGCAGCCCGAAGTTCCCCTTGGCACGCATGAAGGAAGTCACGCCGCAACAGTTGATCGAATATAACTTTGTTTCGCGCGAGCCTGGTTCGGGGACGCGCGAGTTCACCGAGGTCTATCTGAGCAAGCATGGCGTCGACATCGAACAGATGATGCCGGTGATGGAACTGGGCAGTCCGCTCGCCCTGCTCGAAGTGGTCGAGACCGGCCTGGGCTATGCGATTGCCTCGCGCACCTCGGTGCTGAAGGCTTTGCGCCTCGGCGATCTGGTCTCGATTCCGCTCAAGCCGCGCCTGACACGCCAGTTGTCGATGGTCTATCCGAAGGAGAAATTCCGCTCGCGCCTGGTGACGGCCTTCGTCGATTTTTCGACCGAGAAGCTCAAAGAGTACAAGAGCAAGTAATTGGCCCGCCCCCCTTTGCCCCCCTCGCGGGGGGTTCTTATCGGCTCGCTGCGCTCGCATATCACGGGGCACTTCGTACTGGCGGCAGAGCGGGTTGCGCCTGGCGGCCCGGCGCAAACGCTGCTTGGTTTCATGTTAACTTTCATGGTCACGAAGGCCGCCACCCGCTGATGATGAAAACACCGTCATTCCCGCGCAGGCGGGAATCCATGAGCCTGTTACAAGAATCACCTGCCTATGGGTTCCCGCCTACGCGGGAACGACGGCGTGGCTGTATTTCATGTTAATCCGGGCATGACGCGACCCATTCGCGCCACCATTGACCGCGCCGCCTTGCGGCATAACTTCGGCACCGCGCGTCGTCATGCCGGTGCGGCAAAACTTTGGAGCGTGGTCAAGGCCAATGCTTACGGCCATGGGCTGGAGCGTGCCGTTGCCGCCCTCGCGGATGTTACCGATGGTTTTGCGCTGATCGAACTCGAACGCGCCGTGTGCCTGCGCGCGGCGGGACTCCAATTACCGATCCTGATGCTCGAAGGTTTTTACACCGCCGACGAGTTGCCGCTGTTCATCGAACAGCGCCTGATTCCGGTGCTGCACCGGCCTGATCAGGTGCATACGCTGCTCGTGGCCGGTTGGCCGGCCACGCTGCCGGTCTATCTGAAACTCGATACCGGCATGCACCGGCTCGGCTTCGATGCCGCCGGCCTTGCCGCTGCGCGCGCCGCGCTGACCGGCAAGGTGCATGACATTACCCTGATGACCCACTTTGCCGACGCCGACGGCCCGCGCGGCGTCGACTGGCAGACCGAACGCTTTACCGCGATGACTGCCGGCATGGACTATCCGCGCTCCCTGGCCAATTCAGCCGCGCTGCTGCGCTTCCCCGAACTGGCAGGCGACTGGGCGCGGCCCGGCATCATGCTCTATGGTGGCTCGCCGTTCCCGCAATTGATCTCCGCCGCCGAACTCGACCTCCAGCCGGTGATGACATTGCAAAGCGAAATCATCGCCGTGCAGACGCTGGCGGCCGGCGACAGCATCGGTTACGGCTGCAGCTTCACCGCCGACCGGTCGATGCGCATCGGCGTGGCCGCCTGCGGCTACGCCGACGGTTATCCGCGCCATGCGCCGACCGGCACGCCCGTGCTGGTGGATGGCCAGCGTACTAGCACCCTCGGCCGTGTGTCGATGGACAAGCTCTGTGTCGACCTGACGGAACTACCGGAAAAAGTCGGCGCTGGCGCGACGGCGACCCTGTGGGGCCGGGCAGGGGAAGCCGTGCTGCCCGCCGACGAAGTCGCCACGGCTGCCGGCACCATCAGCTATGAACTGTTTTGCGCTCTCGCAGCACGAGTTAGTGTGCTAGATTGACTTGCATACTTATGGAGACTTCGCATGAACCCTCTTGACCGAATTACTTTCGATGCCGCGCAATGCGGCGGTCGGCCGTGCATTCGGCATCTGCGCATCCGGGTCAAGGATGTGCTGGATTTGCTTGCCGCGGGCGCGTCACACGAAGAAATCCTGACTGATTATCCTTACCTCGAGCCAGAGGATATTTCGGCGGTGCTGGCATATGCGGCAGCCCAGGTTGATCACCTCATACTGAAAGCTGCCTGAGCTTGAAGTTCATCGTCGATGCCCAGTTGCCACCCGCGCTGGCACGCATGCTGACTGCGCTGGGACATGAGGCCGAACATGTCCATGATTTTGGTGGTGACGGTGTCCCGGACGGAAGTATCTGGCAGCGGGCGCAACAGCATGGCGCCGTAATTCTGACCAAGGATGAAGATTTTCTCTTGCGTCACCAATCCGGAGTTCAAGGTCCGCCCGTTATCTGGATTCGCTGGGGCAACACACGCAAGCAGCCGTTGCTTGAGAAGTTCGATACCTTGCTCCCCGCTATTCTTGCCGCGCTCGACCGTGGCGAAACCCTGATCGAGCTGATCTGACATGGTCAAGGCCAAATCGATGTATTCCTGCACCGAATGCGGCGCCAGCGCGCCGAAGTGGCAGGGCCAATGCCCCGGTTGCGGCGAGTGGAACACACTGGTGGAAGCCATCGCGGAGGTGGCAACGCCTGCGGCCAAGCGCTTCGGCGCCAGCTTTGCCCCGCTGGCGGCCAGCAGCAAACCACAGGACCTGGCAAGCATCCGCCCGCGCGAGGAACCACGGCTGGCCACCGGCGTCGAGGAGTTCGACCGCGTGCTCGGCGGCGGCCTGGTCGCCGGCGGGGTGGTGCTGATCGGCGGCGATCCGGGCATCGGCAAATCGACACTGTTGCTGCAAGCACTGGCGCGCCTCGCCGAAGCCGGCCAGCCGGTGCTGTATGTCTCTGGGGAAGAATCCGGCGAACAGATTGCCCTGCGCGCCAATCGGCTGCAACTGCCCGCCGCCGGGCTGCGCCTGCTGGCCGAGATCAATCTTGAAAAAATCATCACCGCGCTGCAAGACGAAAAACCGCTGGTCGCCGTGATCGACTCGATCCAGACGCTCTGGTCCGATGCTTTGCAGTCCGCCCCCGGCTCGGTCGCGCAGGTGCGCGAATGCGCCGCGCAATTGACGCGCTTCGCCAAGCAGACCGGCGTCTGCATCATCCTCGTCGGCCATGTGACCAAGGAAGGCGCGCTGGCCGGCCCGCGCGTGCTCGAACACATCGTCGATACCGTGCTGTATTTCGAGGGCGACACGCATTCGAGCTTTCGTCTCGTGCGCGCCGTCAAGAACCGCTTCGGCGCGGTGAATGAACTCGGCGTGTTCGCCATGACCGACAAGGGCCTGAAGGGTGTTGCCAACCCCTCGGCCCTGTTCCTCTCGCAGCATGCGCAGGACGTCGCCGGCAGTTGCGTGCTGGTCACGCAGGAAGGCACGCGCCCCCTGCTGGTCGAGATTCAGGCGCTGGTCGATGCCGCCATGTCGGGCAATCCGCGCCGTCTGACGGTCGGCCTCGACCCGCAGCGGCTGGCGATGCTGCTTGCCGTGCTACACCGGCATGCCGGCGTGACCTGCGGCGATCAGGATGTCTTCGTCAATGCCGTCGGCGGCGTGCGCATCCAGGAACCGGCGGCCGACCTGGCCGTGCTGCTGGCCATTGTCTCGTCCTTGCGCAACAAGCCGCTGCCCGGCAAATGGGTGGCCTTCGGCGAAGTCGGCCTGGCCGGCGAAATCCGCCCCGCCCCGCGCGGCCAGGAACGCCTGAAAGAAGCCGCCAAGCTGGGCTTCACCCACGCGCTGATTCCCAAGGCCAATGCACCCAGACAAGCGATCAAGGGCATGACGGTGATCGCGCTGGAACGGGTCGAGCAGGCGATGGATCAGTTGCGGAATTGGTAGTTTGACCACCCTGCGACTCACTTTACGCATGCTGCTGCGCGACCTGCGCGCCGGCGAGCTGACTGTCCTCGCGCTGGCTTTGGTGCTGGCGGTGACGGCGCTGACCAGTGTCGGTTTCCTCGCCGATCGGGTCGAGCGGGCGGTCGAGCGCGAGGCGCACCAGTTGCTGGGCGGCGATCTGCTGTTGACGGCCGATCATCCGTGGCCGGAAACATTTCGCGCGGCGGCTGAGCGACATGGCTTGCGGCTGGCGGAAAGCGTCAACTTCGTCAGCATGGTGGCAAGCGCCGCTGAGAATGGCGGGGTGCAACTGGCCGAAATCAAGGCGGTGTCGGACGGTTACCCGCTCTACGGCGCGATGCGCATCGCACCGCGCCTGAATGTCGGCGCCGGGCCGCCCCAAGCCGACATACCCCCCGTGGGGGGCAGCGAGCCGGGGTTGCGAGCGCGGGGGGGCAATAATGTCGGCGCCGGGCCGCCCCAAGCCGACATACCCCCCGTGGGGGGCAGCGAGC
>CAZOMI010000006.1:0-64233 GCA_964580925.1 uncultured Methyloversatilis sp. | reverse complement strand
AAGCCGACATACCCCCCGTGGGGGGCAGCGAGCCGGGGTTGCGAGCGCGGGGGGGTAATAATGTCGGCGATGGCGAGACGGCGACCATTCCCGCGCCCGGCACGGTCTGGCCCGATGAACGGCTGGCGACCGGGCTGGGTGTCGATAGCGCGGCCCGGCTGCGCCTCGGCGAGCTCGAAACCACGGTGGCGGCCATCGTCACGCTGGAACCGGATCGCGGCATCAACCCGTTCGCGCTGGCGCCGCGCCTGATCATCAACCTGGCCGACGTGCCGGCCACCGAGCTGATTCAGGCGGGCAGCCGCGCCCGCTGGCGCCTGCATGTGGCGGGCGACGCGCCGGCCGTTGCCAAGTTTCGCCAGTGGGCGCAGGCCAATTTGCAGCGCGGCGAGAAACTCGAAAGCCTCGACAGCGCGCGCCCGGAAATCCGCAACATCATCGAGCGCGCACAGCGCTTCCTGCGGCTGGCCGCGTTGCTGACCGTGGTGCTGGCCGCCGTGGCGGTCGGCATGGCGGCGCGGCGCTACATGCAAACGCATCTGGATGCTTGTGCGGTCATGCGCTGTCTGGGGGCCAGCGAACGGCAGATTTTGCTGATCCACGGTGGCGAGTTCATCGTGCTGGGTCTGGCGGCCACCCTGCTCGGCGGGGCGCTGGGCTATCTGGCGCAGGAGGCCTTGCACATGCTGCTGGCCGGGCTGGTGGCCGAACAGTTGCCCGCGCCGGGCTGGCTGCCCTGGGTGCACGGCCTGGCGGTCGGCAGCGTGCTGGTGGCGGGTTTCGTGCTGCCGCCGCTGCTGCGCCTCAAGTCAGTGCCGACGGTGCGCGTGCTGCGGCGCGAATGGGGCGCGCATTTTGCCGGCGTCGAACCGCTGTCGGCGGCTTCCTATCTGCTTGGCATGGGCTGTCTGGCAGGGTTGATGTTGTGGATGGCGAATGATGTGCGGCTGGGCAGCGTGGTGCTGGGTGGTTTTCTGGTCGCGGTGGCGGTGTTCGCCCTGGCCGGACAGGGCTTGCTGGTGCTGCTTGGCCGCTTGCCGGCCCGGCTGCTGTCGGGCGGTTGGCGTATCGGGCTAGCCAACCTGCGCCGCCGCGCCGGGGCAACGCTGGTGCAGGTGGTGGCGCTGGCGCTGGGGCTGACCACGCTGCTGATCCTGACGCTGGCCAAGGACGATCTCATGTCGGCCTGGCAGACCAAGACGCCACCCAACGCGCCCAACCGTTTTCTCATCAACGTGCAGCCCGATCAGCGCAGCGCCATCGGCGACTTTTTCGTGAATAAGGGACTGCCCGCGCCGCGCCTCGAACCGATGGTGCGCGGGCGGCTGAGCAGCGTGAATGGCCGCAAGGTAGCGCCGCGCGATTTTGTCGATGAACGCGCCCAGCGTCTCGTCGAGCGCGAGTTCAACCTGTCGAGCCGCGATGACCTGCCGCCCGGCAACCGGATCGTCGCCGGCCGCTGGCATGCCGGCGATGGCCCCTCACGCGCGCCAATCCCGCTCTCGGTGGAAAAGGGGCTGGCCGATACCCTCAATCTGCACATCGGCGACGAACTGCTGTTCGACATCGGCGGCCAGCCGTTTGTCGCGCAGATCGCCTCGCTGCGCAGCCTTGAGTGGGACTCGATGCGCGTCAATTTCTTCGTCATCGCGCCAGCCGGCAGCATGGACGATCAGCCCACCAGCTTCATCACCAGTTTCCATTTGCCGGACGGCAGTGAGACGATCATCAGCGATCTGGTGCGGCAGTTTCCGAACCTCACGGTGATCGACGTGGCCGCGCTGGTGCGGCAGTTGCGGGAGACGCTCGACCAGGTGGCGCGCGCGGTGCAACTGGTGTTCGGCTTTGCCCTGCTGGCCGGGCTGGTGGTGCTGTATGCCGCGCTGCAGGCCAGTGCCGGCGAGCGCAATCACGAGCTGGCAGTGTTGCGCGCGCTCGGCGGCCGGCGCCGCCAGTTGCATCAGGCATTATTTGCGGAATTTGCCACGCTCGGTGCGCTGGCGGGCTTGCTCGCCGGCCTGGCCGCCACGGCCATCGGCACGGCGCTGGCGCGCTGGGTATTCCAGCTCGACTATCTGCCAACCCCCAGCCTGCTCCTGGTCGGCTTGCTGGCCGGCTTGGCCGGGGTGGCGCTGGCAGGTCTCATGGCGACCCGCCAGGCGCTGGCCGGGCAGGTGGTGGAAGGCCTGCGCGGCGCTTGATCTGGCGCAAGTATTTCCCGCTGTTGTGTACCATAATGAATATATGAAATCGACTGCCGCCAGGGATGGTAAAGCAACAAAGTCGTTGGCTGACGGGTGGGTGCATTTAGTAGGCTACTACCGCGGCATCCTCTTGATGTTGTATTTGGTGGCGGGGCTTTTCTTCCTGGCGATTGCGGTTATTCAGTGGCGGCAGGTGGGCGAAAACACCGAGGCCATCGCACGGGAACGCGGTCGCGAACTGTTCGTGCTGATCGAGCTGACGCGCAGCTGGAATGCCAACCATGGCGGCGTGTATGTGCCGGTTAGCGAGCAGGTCCAGCCCAATCCCTATCTGGATCATCCGCAGCGCGAACAGACGACTGTCGAGGGGCGCAAACTGACGCTTGTCAACCCATCCCACATGACCCGGCAGATTGCCGATCTGGCGGAAAAAACCACGGGGGCGCACTTTCGCATCACCAGCCTGAAGCCCCTGCGCCCAGCCAATGCGCCCGACCCGTGGGAGGTCGAGGCGCTGCGCCTGTTCAGCGCAGGCAGCCAAAAAGATCGCTTTGGCTATGTCGCGGATTTTGAATTCGGCGGCAAGCCGCGAGCGGTATTCCGTTACATGGCGCCACTGTACGTCAAGCCGTCATGTCTCGGTTGCCACGAAAAGCTGGGTAATAAACTTGGTGACATCCGCGGCGGCATTTCGGTGAGCATGCCGGCCGCAGATCTTCTCGCGGCACGCGATCAGGAACGCAAGGGTCTTTTGCTCGTCGTGCTGGCCAGCTTCATCGTCACCAGTGCCTTGCTGCACCTGATGGTCAACCGGGCCCGCCGCCACTACCTGAGCCTGCAGCGCCTTGCCAGCATGCAGGAGGGCATCATTGCCGAACGCACGCGCGAGCTCAAGGCAAGCAATGCCGAACTCCAGCGCGAGGTGACGGAGCGTCGCCAGCGCGAGGTTGAGTTGCGCCTTGCCAACGCGGTGTTCGAGAGTGCCGCCGAAGCGATTTTCGTTACCGATGCCGACAACCACATCGTGCGCGTCAATCCGGCCTTTACGGCGATCACCGGCTATGCGGCCAGCGAAGTGCTGGGCAAGGACCCGTCCCTGCTGAAATCCGGTCGCCACAGCGCGGAGTTTTTTGCCGAGATGTGGGAGTTTTTGCGGTCGCGCGGCCATTGGGAAGGCGAAATCTGGAATCGCCACAAGAACGGCGACATTCGCGTCGAATGGCTGTCGATCTCGCGGATTGGCGACGAGCACAGTGCCGGTCAGTATCTGGCGATCTTCCACGACATTTCGCGGCGCAAGGAAGCCGAGGAAGTGCTGCGCCACCGGGCGCATCACGATGCCCTGACCGAACTGCCCAACCGCAGTTTGTTTTACGACCGCCTGCAATCCACCTTCAACCAGGCCAAGCGCTACCATCGTATTTTCGCTTTGCTGCTGGTCGATCTCGATCGCTTCAAGGAAGTGAATGACACGCTGGGTCACACGGCCGGCGACGAATTGCTGGTTGAAGCGGCGCGGCGCCTGACCAGTTGCGTGCGCGAATCGGATACCGTGGCGCGACTCGGTGGCGATGAATTCGCCCTCATCCTGTCCGACATGGTGAGCGAGGACGAGGCCGAGCAGGTGGCCCGCCGCGCCGTGCAACTGCTGGCCGAGCCGTACCATCTGGATGCTGGCACAGCGAGAATATCCGGCAGTATCGGCATCGCGCTTTACCCGCAACACGGCCAGGACAGCGAGCAACTGATGCGCAATGCCGACAGCGCGATGTATGTCGCCAAGACGGGTGGCAGAAATGCATATCACCTGTTTGCGCCGCTCCAGCATGCCGCCAACCGGCAAGGCGACTTGATATAGCCAAGCACGCTGGGCCGCCAAGGTAAATAGCCCATTTGCGCTTGACGGGCATGCAGCCGGTGGCGTTGCGGCCCTCGGTCAGTCGGTTAGAATCGGTTACCGATTTCCGAAAGGCACCGATGCTTCACGAAGGTCAACCCGCGCCCCAATTCAGCTTGCCCGATGCGGACATGGAAATGTTCGATTCCGCATCCCTGCTGGGCAAACAGCACCTCGTGCTGTTCTTCTATCCGAAGGACGACACGCCTTATTGCACCCTTGAGGCGATTGATTTTTCCGACCACGAAAGCGAGTTCAACCGCCACGGTTGTGCCGTGGTCGGCATCTCGCGTGACGATTGCCTGGTGCATGCCGATTTTCGCGACAAGCATGGCCTGTCGATTCGTCTGCTGTCCGACGCGGATGCCGAGGTCTGCCATCAATACGGCGTGATGCATTATCGCGAGCATGAGGGGCACAAGAAACTTGTCCTGACCCGCTCCACTTTCGTGATCGACAAGCAGGGCATCATTCGCCACATCGTTTCCGACGTGAAGCCGAAGGGCCACGCCGCTGAAATCTTTCAACTCGTCAAGCAGCTTGGCAACAAGCGCAATAGCCATTCCCAGTAGGAGTTTTTAATGCAAATCGACAAACACACAATTGTTACCCTGGCCTATAGCGTCGCGGATAGCGAGGGCAATCTCATCGATGCAGGCGAGCATCCCCTGGTCTATCTGCATGGTGGTTATGGCGGCATCTTCGAGAAAATCGAAGAAGAACTGGTCGGCCAGGTCGCCGGTTTCCAGAAAGACATTCGCCTGCAGCCTGAGGAGGCCTTTGGCGAATATGATGCCGAACTCGTGATGATGGAACCGCGCGACCTGTTCCCGGAAGACATCGAGGTCGGCATGCAGTTCGAGCGTGCCTCGAACAATGAAGACGAAGACGGCATGCTGTTCACCATTACCGATATTGCCGAAGGCAAAGTGGTGGTCGATGGCAATCACCCGCTGGCCGGCATGGCGCTGGTGTTCTCCTGCACCGTCAGCGATGTGCGTGCCGCTACCGCCGAAGAAATCGAACATGGTCACGTGCATGGCGAGGGCGGGCATCTGCACTGATTTGAGCGCCACCGCAGCGTTTGCGCCGGGCCGCCCCAAGCAAACGCGGCACGCGGCGCCAGCCGCAATCCGCACCGACTCCGAATCATCGCGCCCCGTAATATTCGAGCGCAGCGAGCCACAGTCACCTCCCCGCGCGGGGAGGCCGGGAGGGGTGGGTTAATGTCCGAGCGTTGGAGCGGGACGTTCTGGATCGTCCTGTCGGCGGCGGGATTCGGCGCCATGGCGATCTTCGCCAAGCTGGCCTATCAGGACGGTGTTTCGCTGTCCACCATGCTGTTTCTGCGCTTCACCTTTGCCGGCCTGCTGCTGGCCGCCTGGGGCATGGCGCACGGCCAGGCTTGGCCGCGCGGGCGCGACCTGCTCTGGCTCCTGGCCATGGGGGGCGTGGGCTATGTCGGCCAGTCCTATTGCTACTTCTCCGCGCTGCAACATGCCAGTGCCGGACTCGTGGCCCTCTTGCTTTACCTCTATCCGGCGATTGTCACGCTGCTGTCGGCGCTGGCTTTCGGCCGTAGCATCGGCCCCGCCCGCGGCTGGGCGGTGGCCGTGGCGCTGGCCGGCACGGCCTTGACGGTGGGCGGCGACCTGAACACCGAGCCGCTGGGGATTGTGCTGGGCATCGGTGCCGCGCTGATCTACTCGATCTATATCCTGGCCGGCGAGGGCGTGATGCGGCGGGTGCCGCCGCTGCCGGCCGCGACGGTGGTGATGCTGGCCGCCGCCGCAGTGTATGGCGGGGCAGCGTTCAATGCCGGTCTGGCGCCGCCGGCAACATCCGCGGGTTGGCTGGCGGTGCTGGCGATTGCGATTTTCTCGACCCTGCTGGCGATCCTGGGCTTCCTCAAGGGCATGGAAAAGCTCGGTGCCACCGATGCTTCGACGCTATCCACGCTGGAGCCGCTGATTACGATCGGCTTGGCCGCCGTTGTGCTGGGCGAAGTGGTCAGCGAAGTGCAATTGCTGGGCGGCGGACTGATCCTGGCGGCGATTGTTTATCTCGCCCGCCACGGCGCACGCCGCGTGGCTGCGGAGTAAGCAGCCGGAGCCGCGCAGCGGCGAACCTGTGTCACCCCCGTCCGGGCGGAGGATGGGGGGTGGGGGCCAGCTGCGCCAGGCCGCTGCGGGCGGCCAGTTCATGCAAACCGAGTGCCGGCAAGGCGGCGCTTAATCGCTCGGGACGGGCGGTGGCCTGCAGGACCAGTTGCCCCTGACCGTCGGCATGTTCCCCGCCAAGCCGCACCACCTGGCGCGCGACCGCCGCGGCGACATCCACCAGTTCTGCCTGCCCCCGCAAGCGGGGTGCGATGAGCGGCGCGAGAAAGGCGTAATGCGTGCAGCCCAGCACCAGCCGGTCGACGCCGGCTGCAACGAGCGGATTGATCTTCGCCGCGATTTCATCGAGAAATTCAGGCGTGTCCGTCTGCAGGGTTTCGACATGGGTGGCCCAGCCGGGGCAGGGAACGATGTCGACCCGCGTGCCGGCGGCATGCCGTTCGATCAGTTCGGCGAGGCGCTGGCTGCGCGCCGTGGATTCGGTGGTCAGCACGGCAATGTGATGTGACCGCGAGGCTTCCGCCGCCGGCTTGACGCCCGGTTCCACGCCGACCACCGGTATTCCCGGTAAGTGATCGCGCAGGGCCTGGATGGCCGCCGTGGTGGCGGTGTTGCAGGCGACGACGAGGAGGGTGCAGCCTTGATCCGCCAGATGTTGTCCGATGGCGAGCACCCGGCCGGTGATGAAGCTGTCGGGCTTGTCGCCGTAGGGAACGTGGGCCGAGTCGGCCAGATAGAGCAGGTCGGCGCGCGGCAGGGCGGCGGCGATGGCAGTCAGCACAGAAAGGCCGCCGAGGCCGGAATCGAAGACGCCGATCATTTGTTGCCCGCCCCCCTTTGCCCCCCTCGCGGGGGGTTATTTCGTGCTCGCTGCGCTCGTCTGTCACGGGGCACTCCGTCGGTAAGGCTGAGCGGGTTGCGCCTGGCGGCGCGTGCCGTGTTTGCTTGGGGCGGCCCGGCGCAAACACTTTTGAGTGTCACTTTAAAAGTCGGCGCTGGTGGGACGGGTATGTGGCTCACTGCGGTTTCGCCTTCAGCAGCATTTTCTCGGCGGTCTGGACAACTTCGAGGTGGCGCAGCACGTTCTGGCCGAGCAGCGCTTCGCTGCCCAGATTCGCCATGACCATCACGCGCACGTCGCGCACGACGATGCTGCCGAGCCGGAGTTCCTGCGCCTGGGTTTCTTCGGCATGGGCCAGGCCGTTGGCCGTCTGCAGGGTGGTGGGCCTGCCGCGCGGCAGGTTCAGGCGCTGCGCCATTTCAGCGCCAATGGCGACCGTGCTGGCGCCGGTGTCGATCATGAAGGTGAGCGGCTGGCCGTTGATGGCGCCGGCCACGTAAAAGTGGCCGTTGCGCGAACGGGGGATCTCGATGCTGGTGGCGCCGTTCTCGGCCACGCCGACCTTGGGGCCGATTTGCCCGTCGATGACGACGTAGAAGATGCCGAACAGGATGCACCAGAGCAAGCCGGCAACGTAGTGTTTGCTGGCAAGGTTCATCGGTCGGTCGGAAGCAAAAGTCGGCGCTGGCGGGACGGCGTTGGGGGGCGCGGGGCGATCTGCCTCAGGCCACGACCACTGGAATCTTGCCGATCCTCGCCTGCCATTCCCGCGGCCCGGTGTTGTGCACCGAGGTCCCGGTGGAATCGACGGCGACAGTCACCGGCATGTCGACTACCGTGAATTCGTAGATCGCTTCCATGCCCAGGTCGGCGAAGGCGACCACCCTGGCCGACTTGATCGCCTTGGAGACCAGGTAGGCGGCGCCGCCGACGGCCATCAGGTAAGCCGACTTGTGCTGCTTGATCGACTCGATGGCGGCCGGTCCGCGCTCCGCCTTGCCGACCATGGAGATGAGGCCGGTTTGCGACAGCATCATTTCGACGAACTTGTCCATGCGCGTGGCGGTGGTCGGTCCGGCCGGGCCGACGGCTTCGTCGCGCACCGGGTCGACCGGGCCGACGTAGTAGATGACGCGATTGGTGAAATCGACGGGGAGTTTTTCACCCTTCTGCAGCATCTCCTGAATGCGCTTGTGCGCGGCGTCGCGGCCGGTGAGCATCTTGCCGTTGAGCAGCAGGGTCTGCCCCGGTTGCCAGGCGGCGACCTCGGCGGGCGTGAGGGTGTCGAGATTGACGCGCGTCGACGTCTGCGTGTTCGGCGTCCAGGCGACTTGCGGCCACTGGTCGAGGCGCGGCGGCGTCAGTTTGGCCGGGCCGGAACCGTCGAGATGGAAATGGATGTGGCGCGTCGCCGCGCAGTTGGGAATCAGCGCCACCGGCAGGCTGGCGGCGTGCGTCGGGTAATCCATGATCTTGACGTCGAGCACGGTGGTGAGGCCGCCGAGGCCCTGCGCGCCGATGCCGAGCGCGTTGACCTTGTCATAGAGTTCGAGGCGCAGTTCCTCGACGCGATTGGACGCACCGCGCTTGATCAAATCCTGGATGTCCACCGGCGCCATCAGCGCTTCTTTCGCCAGCAGCATGGCTTTTTCCGGCGTGCCGCCGATGCCGATGCCGAGGATGCCCGGCGGGCACCAGCCGGCGCCCATCGTCGGCACGGTCTTGAGCACCCAGTCGACGATCGAGTCGGAGGGGTTGAGCATCGCCATCTTCGCCTTGTTTTCCGAGCCGCCGCCCTTGGCCGCGCAGATCACCTCGACCTGGTCGCCGGCGACCATTTCGGTGTGGATGACGGCAGGCGTGTTGTCCTTGCTGTTGATGCGCTTGCCGGCCGGATCGAGCAGCACCGAGGCGCGCAGCTTGTTGTCCGGGTGCAGATAGGCGCGCCGCACGCCTTCATCGACCATCTCCTGGATGCTCAGCGTGGCATCCCATTGCGCGTGCATGCCGATCTTGAGGAACACCACGGCGATGCCGGTATCCTGGCAGATCGGCCGCTTGCCTTCGGCGCACAGGCGGCTGTTGGTGAGGATCTGGGCGATGGCATCCTTCGCGGCGGGGCCTTCCTCGCGCTCATAAGCATGGCCAAGTGCCTGAATATAGTCGAGCGGGTGGTAGTAGCTGATGAACTGGAAAGCATCGAAGATCGACTGGATGAAGTCGTCCTGGCGGATCGGCGCAGCAGCGGTGGTTGAATGCGGTGCGGGCATGGCGGAACTCCAAGGTTGGCGCGAGTCAGGGATTAGCTGAACATTAAATTTTACACGGCCGATTGTGGGTGGACGGGACTTGCGTAAGAGGTGTGTAAGCTTTGTCGTTTGTAATAATCGGATAAAATCAATGCTTGAAGGCAATCCGTCGGCAACGCTTGTCGCGGCTTGCTCCGGAGCAGTCCGGGACGATTCAAGCACTATTCTGGAACTGTCCGCCAACTGGTTTGACTGGGTTTGACTGGTTGGCGCCGGTTCCGCAACTTTACTGCAAGAGGAGAAACCTCAATGAGTGGTATCGAATCGGTGATGCATGAAGCCCGTGTCTTTCCTCCTTCCGAAGATGTCGTCAAGCGCGCCACCATCTCCGGCATGGCGGCCTACGATGCCTTGTGCAAGGAAGCAGAGCAGGACTACCAGGGTTACTGGGGGCGTCTGGCCAAGGAGCACGTGGTATGGCAACAGCCGTTTACCCAGGTGCTGGATGAATCGAATGTGCCGTTTTACAGATGGTTTGCCGATGGCAAGCTGAACGTTTCCTACAATTGCCTCGACAAGAACGTCGAGGCCGGCCTGGGCGACAAGGTCGCCATCATCTTCGAAGCCGACGACGGCACGGTCACCCCGGTAACCTACCAGGAGCTGCTGACCCGCGTCGCCAAATTTGCCAATGCACTCAAGGCAAAAGGCATCCAGAAGGGTGACCGCGTCCTGATCTACATGCCGATGTCCGTCGAGGGCATTGTTGCCATGCAGGCCTGCGCCCGCATCGGCGCAATCCATTCCGTCGTGTTTGGCGGCTTCTCGGCCAAGTCGGTACAGGAGCGCATCCAGGACGCCGGTGCGGTTGCCGTGATCACCGCCGACGAGCAGTGCCGCGGTGGCAAGCGCATCCCCCTCAAGCCGGCCGTCGATGAAGCACTCGCCATGGGTGGCTGCGGGTCGTGCAAGACCGTCTTTGTCGCCAGGCGTACCGGCGGCGCCTGCAACATGGTGGAAGGCCGCGACGTCTGGTGGCATGAAATTGCCGACAGCCAATCCGAAACCTGCGAGCCCGAATGGGTCGATGCCGAGCATCCCTTGTTCCTGCTTTACACCTCCGGTTCGACCGGCAAGCCGAAGGGCGTGCAGCACAGTTCCGGCGGCTATCTGCTGCAAGCCATCCTGAGCACGCGCTGGACTTTCGACCTCAAGAAGGACGATATCTTCTGGTGCACCGCCGACATCGGCTGGGTTACCGGCCACACTTACATTGCCTATGGCCCGCTGGCCTGCGGCGCCACCGAAATCGTTTTCGAGGGCGTGCCGACCTATCCGGATGCCGGCCGTTTCTGGCGCATGATCCAGGATCACAAGGCGACGATCTTCTACACCGCGCCGACGGCCATTCGGTCGCTGATCAAGGCCTCCGAAGTCACGCCCGCCACGCATCCGCGCAACTATGACCTCAAGTCGCTGCGCATCCTGGGCTCGGTCGGCGAACCGATCAACCCCGAGGCCTGGATGTGGTATTACGAAAACGTCGGCGGCAGCCGTTGCCCGGTGGTGGACACCTTCTGGCAGACCGAGACCGGCGCCCACATGATCACCCCGCTGCCCGGCGCTACACCGCTGGTGCCGGGCTCGTGCACCCTGCCGTTCCCGGGCATCCAGGCGGCCATCGTCGATGAGGCCGGCCACGATGTCGCCTGGGGGAATGGCGGCTTCCTGGTCGTCAAGAAACCCTGGCCATCGATGATCCGCACCATTTACGGCGATCCCGAACGCTTCAAGGCATCTTATTACCCGGCCGACTTTGGCGGCAAACTCTACCTTGCCGGTGACGGTGCAATACGTGACGCCAAGACCGGCTACTTCACCATCATGGGCCGCATCGACGACGTGCTGAACGTCTCCGGGCACCGCATGGGCACGATGGAAATCGAATCCGCGCTGGTCTCCAATCCGATGGTGGCCGAAGCAGCCGTGGTCGGTCGTCCCGACGATGTTACCGGCGAGGCGATCTGCGCCTTCGTCGTGCTCAAGCAGGCGCGCCCCTCGGGCGAGGAAGCCAAGAAAATCGCTGCTGACTTGCGCAACTGGGTCGGCAAGGAAATCGGTCCGATTGCCAAGCCGCGCGACATCCGTTTCGGCGAAAACCTGCCGAAGACGCGTTCCGGAAAAATCATGCGGCGCTTGCTGCGTGCCCTCGCCAAGGGCGAGGAAATCACGCAAGATGTGTCTACGCTAGAGAATCCCGCGATTCTGGACCAGCTCAAACAGGGCATCTAATCCAGAACCAGGACCGGAGGAGGACAATGATGGGCGCCCGCCACAAGCGAGCGCCCATTTTCATTTGCAGTACGTATTAGCGAAAACATGAGGGCTCAAGACCGCAAAGCAACGGTGGTTTTTCCCTCATTCTTTGCCTTGGAACGAACCAGCCGGCGGCGCAGGATATGTCTGGAATTTATGCCGTTGTGTAAATGAGCACCCCCCGAAAACCTTCGCTTCGCTCGCTTCTCCCCTCAAGGGGCAAGAAACTCTTGGGGCGGCCCGGCGAGTTTCTTTAAAGGTGAACCATGATCATCCAGTCGGTTGAACTGGTGGCGCTGCCGGATGCGCCTGCCTATCAGGAGAAAATTTATCGCGCCCACCTGGATACCGGTGAGGACGTGGATCTGTTTCAGCAGCACTGGGATGTGCCGCTGCCGCCAGAGTCGCTGGTGGGACTGACGCCTGCCGAAGCGCGCCGCAAGCGTGCCGAAAAAATGCTGGCTGCCGCCGGCGTTCACTGACCTTTTTCTCAAGCCCTTGGTGTCTCTGCCGTTACAAGCTTATTCGGAAAAAGTGGAGGGGGGATGCCGTGGTCGTGACCAACCATCAACGCAGCACCGCCATCGTCATTCGCAATGACGGCAGCAAGGTTACCCTGGTGCCGATGAAAAGCGGCAAGCTATCGGCGCGCACCGTGAGTTTTGCGGAATTCCGCTCCGAGTGGCGCGAGACCGGATATGCTCTTTCATTGGCGCTGACCACATTCCTGACCCACGTCATGCGCTGGGGCGCATCGCTGGAAGCCAGCCGTGGCCTGGAAAAGCTGGCGGCACGCGATCGCTTTGTGGTGGCCAGCCTGTTCTGATCCGCGCAGGAAAATCGTCTGCGCAAAAGTCGGCGCTGGTGAAACGGCGCTGGCGGTAGTGCATGGCATGGCCATGCATGAAACTGGCGTGCTAACCTACGACCATCGACTAATACTAATGTCAGGTGAATTCATCATGCATCGCAAACCTTGGATGACAACACTGTTATTGGCGGCTTTGTGTTGTGGCAACGCATGGGCCACCCCACCTGACGAAATATCGACTTTCTCCCTGCGTGGATTCGGCACCCTGGGCGTGGCGCGTTCGTCTTCCGATCAGGCCGAATTCGCCCGCGATTTTTCGCAGCCCAAGGGCATCAAGGGCGGTCAGTGGTCGGGGCGTATCGACAGCATATTGGGCTTGCAGGCCAACTGGCAGGCAACGCCACAGCTGGAACTGGTTGGCCAGATTGTCAGTCGCTATCGTTACGATGAGAGCCGCGATCCCGAAGTGATGTGGGCCTTCGCCAAATGGGAACCGGATCCCCGCCTTGCCCTGCGTGCCGGGCGCATTGGCGCCGATTTCATGATGCTGGCCGATTCGCGACTGGTGGGATTTTCCAGTCTGACGGTCCGTCCCTCGACCGATTTCTTCGGGGTGCTGAGCTTCTCCTATTTTGATGGCGCCGATGCCAGCCTGACCCTGCCACTCGGCAGTGGCTTGATCAGGGGCAAGTTATTCACTGGCGAAATCAAGGAAAAAACCTCGCTGGCCAATGGGATATGGGACAGCAGCGATTCCCCCATTCACGGACTGGTGCTCGACTATTTCAACGGCCCCTGGCATGTGCGTGCCAGCGAAGTGCGCGTCCGATTCGAACGCGATATCAATTTTGCGCCCCTGCCTGAATTGCTCCGCACGGCGGGTACTGCGCAGAGTATTACGGCTGCCGATGCGCTTATCATTGCCGGCAAGACAACTCAATACCAGTCCTTCGGTGTGGTGTATGACTCGGGGCCCTTGCAGGTGCAGGCCATGCTCAACAGTATCCGTCACGAGGCGGGATTTTTGCACAATTCGCAGGCGGGCTACCTGTTGGCGGGTTACCGGGTCGGAGCGGTGACGCCGTATGCCGGTGTGTCCTGGTGGAAGAGCAAGATCAAATCCCAATCGACTGGTCTGCCCGATCCGGTCTTGAATAAGGAGTTCGATTTAGTCATGGGGACGACAGTGGCCGATCAGACCATCTACACACTGGGTGCGCGCTGGAGCCTGTGCAGAAATACTGCGGTCAAGTTGCAGTGGGATGCTATCCGCGGCAGCGCGTCCTCGAGACTCCCGGTTCTTCGCAGCGGACCGGACTGGAACGGGCGCACCAATGTGATCTCGGCAGTCGTCGATTTCATCTTCTGACAGCATGGCCCTCCGCTACATCCTCCTCAGCCTGAGCCTGATGCTGCTGGCACCGCTCGCGGTGGCAGATCTGGTGGTGGTGGCCAACCCGAAGAGCGGCATCGAGCGCCTGTCGCAGGACGAAGTCATCAATATTTATCTGGGGCGTTATCGCCGGCTGGCTTCCGGCATCACTGCCGAGCCTGTCGATCTGCCGGCTGATTCCGAGCAGAAAGCGCGGTTTTACCGTCGGCTGGTGGGCAAGACCCTGCCCGAGATCAATGCCTACTGGGCGCGTCTGGTGTTTTCCGGCAGGACACGTCCCCCACAGCTTGTCGACCATGTCGAAGCTGCCCTGGATTATGTCGTCGCCCGTCCCGGTGCACTGGCTTACGTCGAGCGCAACCAGGCTGACAAACGGGTGCGCATTGTCTTCGAGCTGGGCGAGTAGTCAGGCATGAACAAGCAGAGCCACTGGTGGCATGGCCTGCTTGCCCGCAGTCTGATGGCGGTAGTGGGGATTGCCCTGCTGATGGGTGGCGCTTCCAGCATGCTGGTGGGCCGGGTTGCCGGTGAGCGTGCCTACGAACAGGCCATGGTCAAGCTGGACGAATTGCTCGATACCGTGGAAAGTACTGTCAGCATTGCGGCCTTTGTTAACGACGATCAATTGGCGAAGGAGGTCGCGCAAGGACTGCTGCGCAACAGTGAGGTATTGCGGGTAACGATTCGCAGCAATGAACATGGCGATGCGCGTGAGTTGGCGCGCGCTGAACGGGCGCTGCCAAATTCCGGGACTGATGGAATGAAAGCCCCCGCGGAAAATATGGTTCCCAGCCTGACCCTGATTCCCTCCGTCAAACGCCAGTTGTATTCACCGTTCACCCCGCACGAAGCCGTCGGTGAGATCCGTCTCGACGCGGATCAGGACGTCCTCGACGCGCGCATGGCGAGCGACGCGCGTTTCATCAGGTTGCTCCTGGCGAGCCAATTGGCCCTGGTGATTGCCGCGGCGGCCTCCGCAATGTTGTTTCTGGTGGTGCGGCCGATCAAGGCGACTTCCGACCGCCTGCATCGCCTTGATGCCGCCAAGGGGGAGCGCCTCGCCGTGCCGGAAAGCCATGCGCGGTCGGAACTCGGTCGCCTGGTCGGGGACATCAACAACCTCACTGCGCGCCTGGTGGCAACCATCGGGATCGAGAGCGACCTGCTGCGCCAGCAGGTGATCGACCAGCGCAAATACCAGGAACTTTTTGAAAATGCTGCATCAGGCATCTTTGTCGCCGACCGCGCGGGTCGCCTCGAGTCATTCAACCTGGCCCTTGCGTCATTGACCTGGCTGTCCCGCCCCAAGGAAACTGCGGGCCGCTGGTTGACCGAAGCCGGTTGGGCAGAGCCAGAGCAATTGCTGACACTGGTGCGCAGCAGCCTGAATGCGGCCGATCACGAGACTCTGGAGGAAGACTTCCTGCTCATCGGCCAGCGGCAGGATGAGCGCTGGCTGCATGTCGCCGTGACACCTCTGGGCAACGGCAGCGTGCAGGGCATCGTTACCGATGTGACGCAGCGCCGTAGTGAGGAAATGTCGGCCCGCCAGCTTGCCTTCACCGACGCTCTGACCGGGTTCGCCAATCGGTCCGGACTGCAAAATGCCTTGTCCGGCATCGGCGCGGGTACCTCGCCGTTTGCCCTGGTGATGATCGACCTGGATGGTTTCAGGCGCATCAATGATGCCATGGGCTTCCCGATGGGCGACCAGTTGCTGATGATGGTTGCGGAACGCATCCGCAAGCTGCTCGATCCCGGCGACCAGGCGGCGCGGGTGGGTGGCGACGAGTTCGTGCTGGTTCTCGCCGGTGAACGCGGCAGTGCCGCGATCGATGTGCGGGTTGGACAACTGCTGCAGTTGCTCGGGCAAGCGTATGACGTGAATAGCGCCGGCAGTCGCGAGGAAATCGACATTTCGGCAAGCGCCGGCATCGCCTTTTTCCCGAGCGATGGCACCGATCTGCACGAACTCCTGCGCAGCGCCGAGTTGGCATTGAACAGCGTCCAGGCCAGTGGTGGGCGCAATTACTGTTACTTTGACCTTGCCCAGCAGGACGCCGTCGAGCATCGTCGCCGCCTGGAAGACGACCTGCGTCACGCGCTGGATGCCGGTGAACTGCATCTGGTCTTCCAGCCGGTCGTCGACCTCGCCACCAGCCGGCCAGTGGGCGCCGAAGCCTTGCTGCGCTGGTCGCATCCGGTGCGTGGCCTGGTTTCGCCGGAGGTATTCATTCCGCTTGCCGAAGATCTCGGTCTGATCGGCGAGATCGGCCTGATGGTGCTTGACGAGGCCTGCCGGCAGGTGGCCGTCTGGCGCAAGGCCGGGCTCGATCTGTATGTATCGGTCAACGTCTCGGTGCGGCAGATTCCGGACGAACTGCCACCCTTGACTGTCGCCACGTTGCTCAAGCGGCATGGTTTGCCACCCGCAGCGGTTGCCATCGAGATCACCGAGGGCGTGCTGATGAACAACGTCGGCGCTGCGCAAGGCTGGATCGAATACCTGCGTGCCGACGGGATGCGGATTTACCTGGACGACTTCGGCACCGGATACTCTTCATTGTCATATCTGAAGCGTTTTGCGCTGGATACGGTGAAAATCGACAAGTCGTTCATTCGCGACATGAGCGAGGACAATAACGACCGCGCCCTCGTCGATGCGATTGTCACGATGGCAAAAAGCCTTGGCCTGCATGTCGTCGCGGAAGGCATCGAAACACGCGAGCAGCTCGACATACTGCGCCAGATGAGTTGCGGCTACGGGCAAGGTTACTTCTTCTCGCGACCCGTTAAAGCTGACGAGTTCGTGACCGCCATAGCGAAAATCAGCGCCGCGGCAGCGCGCGGCTGAAGCAGGCGCACCGGGGCCGCGCTGCGCCCGGTTACATCCCCTGATAAATAGGCCCTTCGCCGCCCTGCGGGCTTACCCAGTCGATATTCTGGCCGGGGTCCTTGATGTCGCAGGTCTTGCAGTGCACGCAGTTCTGCGCGTTGATCTGCAGGCGTGGAGCGTCGTTCTCCGTGACGATTTCGTACACGCCGGCGGGACAGTAGCGCTGCTCGGGCGCGTCATACAGCGCCAGATTCTGGCTGATCGCCAGGGCGGGATCTTTCAGTCGCAGATGGCAGGGCTGGTCTTCCTCGTGATTGGTGTTGGAGAGAAAGACCGAGGACAGCCGGTCGAAGGTGAGGCTGCCGTCAGGTTTCGGATAGTCGATCGGCGCGCACTGCGCGGCAGGTTTCAGTTTGCTGTGATCGGCGCTCAGCCCCAGTGTCCATGGCGCCTTGCCGCGAAAAACCTGTTGATCGATGCCGAACAGCAGTGAGCCGAGCCACAGGCCCTTGCTCATCAGGGGTTTGAAGTTGCGCGCCTGGTGCAGTTCGTCGAACAGCCAGGACTGGCGGAACATTTCGGGATAGGCGGTGAGTTCGTCGCCGGACCGTTCGGCTGCCAGTGCCTCGACAGCGGCTTCCGCAGCCAGCATGCCCGACTTGATGGCGGCGTGCGAACCCTTGATGCGCGAGGCGACGAGGAAGCCGGCATCGTCGCCGATCAGCGCGCCACCGGGGAAGATCAGTTTGGGCAGGGCCTGCAGGCCGCCGGAGGTCATTGCGCGCGCACCGTAGGCGAGGCGCTTGCCGTCGGCCAGCATCGGGCGGATGGCCGGATGGGTCTTGAGCCGCTGCATTTCCTCGAAGGGCGACAGATAGGGATTGCTGTAGCCAAGGCCGACGACCAGGCCGATGGCGACCAGCTTGGGTTGCGTGGCGTTGCTGCTCATTCCGCCATAGTGATAGCAAAAGCCGCCGCCATAAGTGTCGGCGCTCAGCGGCCAGCCGGCGGTATGCATCACCAGGCCATTGGTGTGTTGCGCGGCCGGGACCTCCCAGAGTTCCTTGATGCCAAGGCCATACACCTGCGGCGCCGCGCCGGCGCGCAGGTTGAAGCGCTGTTCCAGCCGCTTGCCGAGATGGCCGCGACAGCCTTCGGCGAACAGGGTGTATTTGCCACGCAGTTCCATGCCTGGCTGAAAGGCCGGGCCGGGCTGGCCATCCCTGGTGAGTCCCATGTCGCCGGTGACGACGCCGACGATGCGCTCATCTTCCTCGATGAATTCGGCGGCGGCAAACCCCGGATAGATCTCGACGCCCAGTGCCTCGGCCTGCGCGCCCAACCAGCGGCAAAGCTCGCCCAGGCTGATGACGTAATTGCCATCATTGTGGAAGCAGTTCGGCAGCAGGGCATTCGGCAACTGGCGGCTGCCCTTGGCGGTCAGCAGGAGAAACCGGTCTTCACTGACCAGCGTGTCGAGCGGGGCGTTGCGTTCCTGCCAGTCGGGAAATAATTCGCTCAGGGCGCGCGGATCCATCACCGCGCCGGAGAGGATGTGGGCGCCGATCTCGGCGCTCTTTTCGATGAGGCAGACGCTGAGTTCGTCATTCAGTTGCTTGAGCCGGATCGCGGCGCTCAATCCCGCCGGCCCACCGCCCACCACCACCACATCGAATTCCATCGCTTCGCGTACGATTGGTTCCATCATGTTTCTCCCAAGGCGGTGACGAGGCGCGATTATAATTTGATCGCCCCAATTCCTCATGGATTCGTCGATGGAACACCCCACCCATTTTGTTCACATCCTCCGGATTCCCGTGCGCTGGGGCGATATGGATGCGCTGGGCCATGTCAATAACACCGTCTATTTCCGCTACACCGAACAGGCGCGTATCGATTGGCTGGAATCGCTCGGCTTCGCCGTGGTGGTTGGTGTCGAAGAAGGGCCGGTGATCATCAATGCCAGCTGCACTTTCTTCAAGCCGATCACCTATCCGGCCACCGTCGAGGTGCGCACCCTGATCGGCAAGCCGGGTCGCAGCAGCCTGCCGACCTATTACGAAATCCGCTGCGTCGGCGATGACACGCTGTATGCCGAGGGCGCCGCCAAGATCGTCTGGTGGAATCCGAATACCGGCAAGTCGCTGCCGCTGCCCGACTATATTCGCGAGATCTACCCGCATGACTGAACAGATGATGTGGCAACCGGATGCGGGGCGCATCGCCGCCGCCAACCTGACCGCCTTTGCCGCGTTCGCGCGCCGTCCCGCCAGTCCCACGGGGATTTCCTTCGGTCACGCCGACTATGCCGAACTGCATCGCTGGTCGATCGAACATCCCGAAGAATTCTGGTCGCTGCTGTGGGACTTCGCCGCGGTGCGCGGCGAGAAGGGACAACGCATTCTTGCCGACGGCGATCGCATGCCCGGCGCGCAGTGGTTTCCCGATGCGCGGCTGAACTACGCGCAGAACCTGCTGCGCCGGCGCGACGAGGGCACGGCGCTGGTCTTCCGCGGCGAGGAGAAGGTTCTGCGCCGCATGACTTTCAGCGAGCTGACTCTGCGCGTCGCGCGGCTGGCGGCAGCAATGAAAGCGGAAGGGATTGTCGCGGGCGATGTCGTGGCGGCCTATATGCCCAACCTGCCGGAAACGCTGATCACCCTGTTGGCCGCGTCATCCATCGGTGCGGTGTTCACCTCCGCCTCGCCGGACTTCGGCGTGCAGGGGGTGCTCGATCGCTTCGGCCAGGTGGCGCCCAAGCTGCTGTTCGTCGCCGACGGCTATTTCTACAACGGCAAGACGCTCGACTCGCTCGACAAGGTGGCGCAGATCGTGGCCGGCCTGCCCACGGTGCGGAAGGTCATTGTCTCGCCCTACGTGCGCGAGACTGGCCACGAGCTTTCCCGCATTCCGAATGCCCTGACGCGCGGCGATTTTGTCGCGCCGCATCGCGCACAGACCGAGATCGAATTTGCGCAACTGCCCTTCGCGCACCCGCTCTACATCCTGTATTCCTCGGGCACGACCGGCGTACCCAAGTGCATCGTCCATGGCGCCGGCGGAAGCTTGCTGCAGCATCTGAAAGAACACCGCCTGCAAGCCGACATCCAGCCGGGCGACAAGCTGTTCTACTTCACCACTTGCGGCTGGATGATGTGGAACTGGCTGGTCTCGGCGCTGGCCTCGGAAGCGACGCTGCTGCTCTACGACGGTTCGCCCTTCGTCGGGCGTGGCCGGGTGCTGTTCGACTACGCGCAGGCCGAAGGCATGACGCACTTCGGCACCTCGGCCAAGTTCATCGATGCCTGCGCCAAGATCAGCCTCAAGCCGCGCGAGACGCACGACCTGGCTGCCTTGCGCGCGATGTTCTCCACCGGCAGCCCGCTTGCGCCGGAGAGTTTCGACTACGTCTATCGCGACATCAAACCCGACCTGCAACTCGCCTCGATTTCCGGCGGCACCGACATCGTGTCGTGCTTCGTGCTCGGCAATCCGCTCGGGCCGGTGTGGCGCGGCGAGATCCAGTGCGCCGGCCTCGGCATGGCGGTCGATGTCGTCGACGCGCAAGGAAAACGCGCAGCGGTGGGTGAAAAGGGGGAGTTGGTGTGCACGCGCCCCTTCCCGTCGATGCCGGTGTGCTTCTGGAGCGACCCGGATGGCGCGAAGTACCGTGCCGCCTACTTCGAACGCTTTCCCGGCGTCTGGTGCCACGGCGACTTCGCCGAGAAAACCGCACACGGCGGCTTCATCATCCACGGCCGCTCGGACGCCACGCTCAACCCCGGCGGCGTGCGCATCGGTACGGCGGAAATCTACCGCCAGGTCGAGAAGTTGCCCGAGGTGCTCGAATCCATCGTCATCGGCCAGGAATGGGAAGGTGACGTGCGCGTCGTGTTGTTCGTCAAGCTGCAGGAAAACCTGACGCTCGACGACGCGTTCACCAAGCGCATCAAGGAAGCGATTCGCGCCAATACCACGCCGCGCCACGTGCCCGACAAGGTGCTGCAGGTGGCCGACATTCCGCGCACCAAGAGCGGCAAGATCGTCGAACTCGCCGTGCGTGAAGTGGTGCATGGCCGCGCGGTGAAAAACAGCGAGGCGCTGGCGAATCCCGAGGCGCTCGAATACTTTCGTAATCGGGCCGAGCTTTCCGTATAGAGGCGCGCGCCGTCCCCATCTTGTCGGCGTGATGGCTTATCGCCGTCCCGCCAGTGCCGACTTTTCAGCCGTCGTAGTGAAAACGGCAAGCGATGATCACCAACTCCGCATCGGTTGCGCGATATACCAAACGGTTCGCTTCATCGATGCGCCTCGACCAGTAACCGGATAATTCACCGCGCAGCGGTTCTGGTTTGCCGATACCCGCGAAGGGGTCGCGCGCGGTGGTGGTAATCAGCAGGTTCAAGCGCCTGAGCGTCTTTTTGTCCTGATCTTGCCAGTACAGATAAGCTTCCCACGCATCGGGCACGAAGCGAATGGCGCGCACGGTTTAATCGGCGGGGAGCAGTTGGCGGTCTTGCGCCTGCCCGGCTTTATCCTGCGCGATCGCCCGTGCCAATGCCGCGGCGTTGGCCGGATTACTGGTCAAGTGCAGTGTTTCCATGATGCTGTTGTAGCTGTCCAGAGACATCACCACGGCGTCTCCTTCGGCATCGCGGCGGCTGATGATGGTCACATCCGCGTCTTGAACCACCTCATCCAGCACGGACTTGAGCGCATTGCGCGCATGGGAATAGGTAACGACTTTCATGTCTGACTCACTTGTTCAATAATATGCACAAGTATGGCTGAAGCGAGTATTCAATGCAAGCCGAGTTTCTTGTCATTCCGGCGCGCGCCGTCCCGCCAGTCCCACGGGGATATCCCGCGGTCACGCCGACTATCCAGGACTAGTTTTTCTTCTCGCCGATGGCGGCGATGACCGCTGCCAGGCCCGCCGAGAATTCAGGCACGAGTGCCGTGATCGCCGGGCCGTCGCCGGCCTTGCCCGCCGCTTCGAGCCGGGCACACAGTTCGCCCAGGGCCAGGGCGCCCACGGCGCGGGAGGACGATTTCAGCTTGTGAGCCGCCGCGCCGACGCCGGCCAGATCGCCCGCGTTCCAGGCAGTGGTGAGTTCCGCCGCGATGCTGGCCGCGCTATGGCGGAAGTCCTGCAGGAATTCAGCGATGGTTGCGGGATCGTCGCCCACCAAGCTCTTGAGCACGTCGACGTCCAGTGTCGTAAACGTCGGCGCTGGCGGAATTGTTGATGTCCCGTCAGCGCTAAAAGTCGGCGCCGGGCCGTCCCAAGCCGACGCCAGCCCCCCTGTCACCGCTTTGGGTGATTTCATGGGGGGCAGCGAGCCGGGGTTACGAGCGTGGGGGGCTAATAAAGTCGGCGCTGGCGGGACGGCGACCGCCGGCGCGCCGCGTAAATCGGGGACGGCGACCGCCGGCGCGCCGCGTAAATCGGGGACGGCGACCGCCGGCAGCCACTTGGCCAGCACCTGCTTCAGTTGCACCAGCTCGGTCGGCTTCACCAGCAGCTCATCCATGCCCGCGGCGTGGCAGTTGCCGATCTCTTCGGGCAGCGCATTGGCGGTCCAGGCAAAGACCGGTGTGCGCCGCCGCGCCGTCGCGGCTTCGCTGGCGCGGATCGCGCGCGTCAGCGCGTAGCCGTCCATGACCGGCATGTGGCAGTCGGTGACGACCAGCGCGTAGTCACCAGCGCGCCACAGTGCCAAGGCGGCTTCGCCGTTTTCCGCGGTCGCGCTGCGTAAACCGAACAACTCGAGCTGGCGCGCCAGCAGCTTGCGATTGACCGGATTGTCGTCGACCACCAGCACCCGCGGCGCGTCGGCGGCCGCGGCGCCGGCAACCAGCGGTGGCGCGAAGGTCGTGGCGTCGCTCGCGTCCTGGGCGGGCGCGGGTTCCGGCACGGCCGCGGCGATCGGCAGGGTGAGCGTGATGCTGAAGGTGGAGCCGCGGCCCGGCGCGCTTTCCAGCCCGATGCGTCCGTCCAGCAAGTCGGCCAGACGCCGGCAGATCGCCAGCCCGAGCCCGGTGCCGCCATACAGGCGCGCGGTGTCGGCGCTCTCCTGACGGTAACTGCGGAACAGGCGCTGCTGCGCCGCCGGGTCGATGCCGATGCCCGTATCCTTGACCGCGAACCGCGCTTCTTCCGCACCGTCGTGCCGCGCGATCAGTTCGGCGGAGAGTTCGACCCGGCCGCCGTGACTGAACTTGATGGCATTGCTGACGAAGTTGTTGAGCACCTGCGACAGCCGCAACGGATCGAGCAGGTGCGCCGGGGCGAGGCGCGCATCGACCTGCTGCGTCAGGGTCACGCTGTTGCCACTGGCCACATGCGAGTAGGTGTTGGCCACCTCGGCCACCAGATGGACCAGCGAGGTTGGCTGCAGCGCCAGTTCGAGCCGGCCTGCCTCGATCTTCGACCAGTCGAGGATGTCGTTGAGAATCCGCAACAGGCTGCGCCCGGAATCCCGCGCCGTGGCCAATGTTTCGGCTTGCTCGGGGCCGAGCGGCGAAAGGGCAAGCAGTTCCAGCATGCCCAGCAGGCCGCCCAGCGGCGTGCGGATTTCGTGACTCATGGTGGCGAGGAAGGCATCCTTGGCGCGGTTGGCGTCTTCCGCCCGCGCCTTCGCCGCCTGCAGCGCTTTTTCGGCCGCCTTGCGCGCGCTGATGTCGCGCAGTGTGCCGGTGAAGAAGCGCTGCCCCTGCACCCGGTATTCGCTCACCGCCAGTTCCATGGGAATCAGGTGCCCGTCCCGGTGCTGGCCTTCCACCTCGCGGCCGAGGCCGATGATGCGCGCCTCGCCGGTGCGCTGGTAGCGTTCCAGATAGCCGTCGTGAGCGCTGCGATGCGGTTCTGGCGTGAGCATGCTGACGTTCTGGCCGATCAATTCATGCGGAGCCCAGCCGAGGATGCGTTCGACGGCCGGGTTGGCCGAGCGCATGATGCCCCGGCTGTCGATATGGATCACGCAGTCCACCAGGTTATCCACCAGGGAGCGGATCTCTTCCTCCTTGTTGGTCAGGGCCAGGATGCGTTCCGCCACCCGGTCTTCGAGTTCCGCAGCCAGGTTGCGCAGTGCGGTTTCCGCCGTCTTGCGCTGGGTGATGTCGGTGATGAAGCCTTCGAGAAACAGCAGATTGCCGGCCGTGTCAAACAGGCCGCAGCCCTGTTCCCAGACCCAGCGCCAGCCGCCGTCGGCGTGGCGCACGCGGTATTCGATCTGGAACGGCCGACGCGCCGCGATGCCGTCCTGCACCGCCTGCCAGACCACGGGGCTGTCGTCGGGATGAATCAGGCTGCCGTAGCCGGGTTGGCCGGCACGCAGGGCGGCGGGGTCGATGCCGAGCAGGGCGCGGCAACCGTCGCTGGCAAACGCCACGCTCCAGTCCGCGTCGTTGCGGCAGCAATAAACCATGCCGTTCAGATTTTCCAGCAGGATGCTGAAATCCGGAAATCCTGTTGTCATGAGGTTACACGATTCTCAATGATTGCCGCGCAGCGCCTGGGCCACTTTGGCCAGCAGGGTGTCGCGCTCGAAGGGCTTGACCAGAAAGCCGGAGGCGCCGGCCTTCAGGCTTGCGGCGACGATGGTTTTCTCGCTATTGCCGGTGATCATGATCACCGGGGTGCCGGCGAACTGCGGCGCCGCCTTGAGGCGGCGCGTGGTTTCGACGCCGTCCAGCTCGGGCATCATGACGTCCATCAGGATCAGGTCGGGCCGCGTCTTGCGCAGCAGGCTGAGGACTTCGAAGCCGTTGGCGGCAAAGATCACGTGATAGTTTTCGGCTTCAAGGATGCGGGCCACGATCTTGCGCTGGAATTCGTCGTCGTCGGCCACCAGCACGGTCGGCTTGACACGCTCGGCCAGCGCCCCCAGCGCACGGGTCGACTCCCGGTGTGGCGCGTAGGCCTGGCCGAGATCGTCCGCCCAGGCCTTGGCTGGCGCCGCCGCTGTTGCCGCGGCGCGGAAGAGATTGCCGACTTCCTCGCGCTTGAGTCGGCCGATCCGATCTCCCGTTGCAGCGCATCGGCATCATTGACCGTCACCGCGTCGGGCAATCTGCCGTCGATCAGTCGCCGCGAGAATCCGTCGAGGGCGGCACCGATGTCCTGTTCGGCCCGTGCCATGGCCTGGTCGGCGACCGCAAGGTGTTGGCCACCCTCGCTCATTCGTTTTTCGAGCAGGCCTTCCAGATCAGTCAGTCGGCGCGCCTGTGCGGCGAATTCCGCCACCGATGGCGCGCCATCCTTGAGGGTGGCCAGTTCGCGCAGTGCGTGATGGATCGCCATGGCCAGCCGCGACATGTCGTAGGTCATCGGCCAGAACAGCACATAGTCGTCGAAATAGTTTTTCTTGCACAGTTCGTAAACCCGCTTCACCTCGTCCTTGTTGCACAGGATCACGGTGCGGTGGATATGCTGCTGCACGGTCGGGCATAGCCGATAGAGCCCGAGGTAATAGCGTTCGGCCTTTTCCAGATTGTCGAAGGCCAGCACCAGCACGTCCGGGCGGTGGCGCTCGAAATCCTTTGCCGCCGCATCGGCGTCGGTCGAGGTGGCGACCTTGGTGAATTCTTCCTCCAGTTGCTTTTTGACCAGCGCCGCGTCGGTGACGTTGTCGGTGGCGACCAGGATGGGGGCGGGGCTGGCATCGGTTGGCGGCATCGCGGTTTAGCTCCTCAGGACAGCTGCGGACAAAGTTCGTGTCGGCGCGTTTCCCAGGCGGCGATCCAGGCGGGTAGCGATGCCGCGGACATCGGCCGGGCGATGAAATAACCTTGCGCCAGATCGCAGCCTGCCTGGCGCAGGAAGTCCCAGTCATCCTGGTCTTCGACCCCTTCGGCGACGACTTCCATGCCCAGTTGTCGGGCCATATTGAGGTTGGCCGCGAAGATCGCGCGCAGGGTTGCGTTGGTTCCGGCGCGATGCACGAAGCCGCGGTCGATCTTCAATTCGTCGAAGGGCAGGTCGCGCAACTGGGTGAGCGATGAATGGCCGGTGCCGAAGTCGTCGATCGACAGCCGGAAGCGCTTCAGGCGCAGCCGGGTCAGGATGTCCAGCGGCGTGCGCAGATCGGTCATCAGCCGGCTTTCCGTCACCTCCAGCACAATCTCCGCCGGCGCCACGCCGGCGCGGGCGGTCAACCCCGCGACGAAATCGGCGAAACCCAGCTTCAGCAGGTTGTCCATCGACAGGTTGACGGCCACCCGCAGGGCCAGCCCGGCGTCATGCCAGGCGCGGGCCTGGGCCAGCGCGGCGGTGAGCACGGCGCGGGTGAGGTCGTCGATCAGGCCGTGGGCCTCGGCGACGCCGACGAACTGGTCGGGAAAGACCAGGCCATCGACCGGATGCTGCCAGCGCACCAGGGTCTCCACCCCCACCACCGCGCCGCTGCCGACCGCCACCTTGGGCTGGTAGAAATTGACCAGTTCGCCGTTGGCGATGGCGGTCTGCACCGCTTCCGCGCTGTAAGCCGTTTGCGTTGCCCGCTGTCGGCCAGTCACGGGCGGCGACCATTTTGCCAGCATCCCCGCCAGCGCGGCGGGCTGCACGGGTTTATGCAAATGACCGAGCACGCGGATCTGGTGCGTCTCCACCAGCTTGCTGGCCGCCTGCAGCATGCGTTCGTCCTCGCCGCTGACCAGGATCAGGCTGCCGGCATAGCGCCGGTCGACCAGGTGGCGGACGAACTCGATGCCGTCCATCTCCGGCATGTTGAGGTCGAGCAGGATCACGTCAGGCTGGCCGGCGGCGGTGCACGCCTCCAGCGCCGCGCGCCCGCTGGTGTGGCTGGTCAGCGCGGTGAAGCCAAGGTTTTCCAGCATGCGGCCGAGCAGCTTGAGCATGAAAGGCTCGTCATCGACCAGCGCAATCTTGACGGCGGATTTATCCGTCATGGTTATTCCTCCCTGTCATTGTTTTTCTTGTGGTGCGCCGTCAGTCTTTCCAGCGCCGCATTGACGGCCGTCATTTCATCCGTGAATCCGGGCATGGTTTTTTTGAGCATTGCTTTGTCGCCGGCCTTGCCGGCCGCCTCCAGCGCGGCGCAAATCTCGCCGAGCGCCAGCGCGCCGACCGAACGCGCCGAGGATTTTAGCTTGTGCGCCAGCGCGCCGGCTTGCGCCGCGTCGCCGGCCGCGCAGGCCGCGGTCAGTTCTGCCGCGATGCTCGCGGCGCTATCGCGAAAATCGCGCAGGAATTCGTGCAGTGTCGCCGGGTCGTCGCCGACCAGGGCGGCGAGCACGCTGACGTCGAACGTTGCAAAAGTCGGCGCTGGCAGGACGGCGCTCGCATCCGGCGGTGTTGCCGTGGCTGGCGCCGGCAGCCATTTTTCCAGCATCGCCTTGAGATCGACGAGCTGCGCCGGCTTGGACAGATAGTCGTCCATGCCGACGGCGCGGCAGCGCTGCGCTTCGCCCTTGAGGGCATTGGCGGTGAGGGCGACGATCGGGATGCGCCGCTGGCCGGCTTCCTGCTCGCGAATCGCCATGGCGAGTTCGTAGCCGTCCATCGCCGGCATGTGCAGGTCGGTGAGCAGCAGGGCATGGTCGCCGCTGTGCCAGCGTTCCAGCGCCGCACGGCCGTTATCGGCGACGTCGGCGGCGTAGCCGAGCAGGGCGAGCTGCTGCACGATCACCTTCTGGTTGGTTTCGTTGTCTTCCGCCACCAGGATCAGCCGGCCCTGGCGCAGCGCGTCCGCGCGCGGCGGCGCGGCCAGCAGCGCCGCGCTCTTGCCGGTCGGCGGCGCCTCCAGCTTGGCCGACCGGCGTCCGGCGGCGATGGCTACCGCGTTCTCCACGCTTTGGCGCGTCAGCACATTGGCGTCGATTTCGAATACCCGCGGGTCGGCGCCCTGCCGGCGCGGCAGCCGGCGCTTGCCGCGGCCGACGACGATGATGCAGTTGAGATGTTGCGCCATGTGGGCGTCGATGAGGGCGCGCAAGGCGTCCGGCGCGTCCGGCGCGGCGCCGGCGTCGATCAGCCAGACCCATGGGCCGGGCGCGGCCGGCCCGGGATGCGCGCCGGCCGCCGCGAGGTCTGGCGCCCGCTCGACCTGGGCGCCGGCGGCGGACAGGTAGGCGGCAAGGTCGTCGGCCAGGCCGTCGGGGCCACCCACCGCAAGGCAGGAGAGCCCGGCCAGCAGGGGGTGTTCCGCGCCGGCGCTGGCGGGCGTTTCCATCGCGGCCGCGGGCGCGCAGGGCAGGTGCAGGATAAAGGTCGAGCCTTGGCCCGGCGTGCTCTGCACCGAGATGTCGCCGTCCATCAGTTCGGCCAGGTTATGGGCGATGGCAAGCCCCAGCCCGCTGCCGCCGAAGCGCCGCGTGGTCGAGGCGTCGGCCTGGGTGAAGGGGGTGAACAGCCGGGCCTGGGTGGCGTCGTCCATGCCGATGCCGTTGTCGGTGACGTGGATGTCGATGACGACCTTGCCGGCCTGCCGCGCGGCCAGCACGGCGCGCACCGCCACGCGCCCCGGCTGCCCCTGCCCGCTGGAAAACTTGATGGCGTTGTTGGCCAGGTTGAGGATGATCTGGCGCAGGCGCGCCGCATCGCCGATGATCCGTGCGGGAATCGCCGGGTCGGTGAACAGCGTCAGTTCCACCGCCTTCTTCAAGGCCAGATGGTCGAGCATGCCGCAGGCTTTTTCCACCACGGCGGCGATGTCCGTCGGCGCCTGTTCGATCTCCAGCTTGCCGGCCTCGATCTTCGAGAAATCGAGAATGTCGTCGATGATGGCAAGCAGCGAGAAGGCTGAATCGCGAATGGTATCGACCATCTCGACCTGATGGCCCTTGAGGCTGGTCTGCTGCAGCACGTCGATCATGCCGACGACGCCGTTCATCGGCGTGCGGATCTCGTGGCTCATGGCGGCGAGGAAATCGGATTTGGCGCGGCTCGCTCGCTCGGCCACCTGCTGTGCTTCTTCCGATTTCGCCTGCGCGCGCTTCAATTCGGTGATGTCGCTGCGCAGGCCGGCCACCGAGCCGTCCGAGAGGCGGCATTCACTGATGCGCAGCCAGCGGCCGTCGGTCAGCTGCTGCTCGAAAACCGGGCCGGGATTGCGGTGCGACGCGAGCCGCTCGGCGAGCCAGTTTTCCTCGCGACCAATGGCCTGGGTATAGCTGCCGCGCGCGAGACCCTCGCGCAGAATCTCCTCGAAGGCCTTGCCGATGAGCGCCTCGGGCGCGTCCAGCCCGTAGATGTTCATATAGCGGCTGTTGCAGAGCACCAGCCGGTCGTCGGGGTCGTAGATCGCAAAGCCCTCGGGAATCGCCTGGATCGCCTCGTGCAGGTAGCGCAGCGCGCGCTCGCCGGCGCGCCGCGCCGTGATGTCGCGGATGCAGCCCGTGAAGCGGCGCTCCTCGCCGAGCCGCAGCTCGCTCACCGCCAGTTCGATCGGGAAGCTGCTGCCGTCCCTGCGCAGCCCGGTGCTCTCCAGGTTGGCGTTGATGATGCGCGCCTGACCGGTCTGCAGATAACGCGCCAGGTAGCCGTCGTGCCGGCTGCGATCGGGTTCGGGGATCAGCAGGCTGACGTTGCGGCCGATCACCTCGGCGGCGGCGTAGCCGAACATGCGCTCGGCGCTGCGGTTGAAGGATTCGATGACGCCGCGCGCGTCGCTGGTGACGATGCCGTCGGCCACGGTATCGAAGATCCCGGCCAGGCGCGCGCCGCGCTCCTCGAGTAGCGCGTGCTGGCGACGGATCGTCCAGTAGGTGCCGGACAGCAGGGCAAACAGGGCCAGCGCGAGGACCAGTCCGATGCCTTGCAGGGCGTCGCGCGCGCGCCTGGGCTGTGCCGCGTTCCTTCAGCAGGCGCTTTTCTTCCTGTGCCATGTCCTGCAGCAGCGCGAGCAGGCGTTCGCGCGTTTCCTTGAGCGGCGCCTGCAGGGCATGGGCCTGCGCCGCCGCCACGCCTTCGGTCCTGCGCAATTCCTCGCTGCGCCGGACGAGCGCCAGCCGCTCGTCCACGACCGCGCGCAGGCGGGAAAGGCGGGCCTGTTGTTGCGGATTGTCGGCGGTCAGCATCAGCATCTGCAGTTGGCGCAAGGCGTCTTCGCGCCGGGCGATTGCGGCATCGCGGTCGACGCGGTATTTCGGGTCGCTGCTGATGCGGAAATTCTGCGCGTTCAGCTCGACCAGGTGCGACTGCGCTTCCGTGATGGAAAGCGCATTGAGCACCTCCATGGCATGCGTCATCCAGCGCGTCGCCGCGTCCTGCTGGCGCGCCAGATGCCACGTGCCCAGCGCAAGCAGAACAACCACCCCCATCGCGGCGGCGAAGGCGCCCAGCATTTTCCTTGCGGAACCAGCGAGTCTTTTTTTCATATGGCGGATGCAAGTCTGAAGTCCAACGACGTTATGACGCGAGTGTAGTCGCTTCCAGCCGGGAAAGCGTAGTGGCTTCTGGCCGTGCCCTGTTGATGCGCGGGATTCCGCCCTCGCCCCCTCCACGGGCTACGCCGCGGAGCTTTCCGCCGTCCAGCCAGCGCCGACTTTCTCGATGGCCAGCGTGTCGGCCAGCCAGGGCAGGATTTCTCGTAACTCCCTGGCGAGGGTCCACGGCGGATTGATGATGAATACGCCGCTGCCGTGCATGCCGAGGCCGGCGGCGGCGCTGGGCGCCTTGACGGTCAGCGTGACGTTCAGCCAGTCCGGCGCGAGTTTTTTCAGCCGGCCAGCCAGCAAAATGCTTTCGTTCTTCTGTAACAGCGGATACCAGACGAGGTAGGTGCCGGTGGGGAAGCGCTGCAAGCCTTCCCGCAATGCCGCGACGACGCGGGCGTAGTCGCGCTTGTCTTCGTAGGCCGGGTCGATGACGACGAGGCCGCGGCGCGATGGCGGCGGCAGCAGCACCTTGAGTCCGGCGAAGCCGTCTTCCTGTTTGATCGTCACGCGCTTTTGCGCGTCGGGCGTGGCGCCGGCGATGGTCTGCGCCAGCAGCTTCACATCGGCGGGATGCAGTTCGAAGAGGCGCAGCCGGTCGGCCGGGCGCATGGCGCGCAGTGCCAGCAGCGGCGAGCCGGGATAGCGCTTGAGCTGGCCATGCGGGTTGTCGCCACGGATCGCGGCGACATAGTTCGCCAGCAGCGGCGGCAGATCGGTGCGGTTCCACAGCCGGCCGATGCCATCCTCATGCTCGGCGTGCGTAGTTGCCCGGCCGGCGTCGAAACGATAGCCGCCGGCGCCCGCATGGGTGTCGATCACCCAGTAGGGCTTGTCCTTCTGGTTGAAATAGGCCAGCACCGCCAGCAACACGGTGTGCTTGAGAACGTCGGCGTGATTGCCGGCGTGGAAGACGTGGCGATAGCTGAGCATGGCGGGATGAGGGGGATGGGAAGGGGGGGGGTATTGCACGCGGGCACGCGGTCTAGAGTGCGCCCACCTCGTCCAGTAGTTCAGGATGGTGATCGACTAGTCGCAGCAGTTTGACCAAGGGCGCGGGCGCCTGAGTTTCGCCGCGCTCGTAGCGGGAAAAGGCAATCTTGCCGATACCGACCAACCGGCTGGCCTCGACCTGGGTGAGTTTCAGTTTCTTGCGGATGCGGCGGATTTCGATCTGGCGCCGTTCCCGCGAATGGGCGAGCAACGTATCCCCGGCCGCGCCGTAGCGGTGGGCGCTTTCATTATCCAGAATGGCCTCGCCACAGGACGGACAAAACCAGCCGGCCAAGCCTTCGACCACCAGGGCCTCGCCATCGTATTCGACCCGCTCGGTTCGTGACTCGTCGCGCCTCATGGCTTTGCTGCATTCCGGGCATTGTATTTTCATGGTCACAACTCCTTGAACTGGATCACTGGCGGCATGCCTTCTCCCTGACCGGTGATCTTGATGTAAGCCACCTTGCCGGCGGGCGTTGCCGCGCGATAAACGTCCTGCCATACCCGATGATCGGCGCGTGCGGTCATGGACTTGTAGAAGTCGCCGCGTGTGAGACTGCGAACAACATCGACCATCTGGGCCACCGTGAGTCCCATGGCCAAGCCATTGCGTCGTGCCGTCAGGGTAAAAGCCGCGGCGCCGCGACGGGTGACTTCATCCTGAACCGCGGATAGCAGGTAATGAGGCTTGATTTTCTCCACGGGAATCGATCTTATCAGAATGATAAAAACATTCAAGTTGATAAAATGCGCAGATGACCATGGGAATAGAATACGCAGCATGAATGATACCCACGCCCCACGCCCGAAAATCCGTGTTGTCAGACCCGTTGCCGCGCCGGCCACGGCGGCGACGCCCACCGGCGTGCGCATCTCGAAATTGCTGGCCGAGCGCGGCCTGTGCTCGCGCCGCGAGGCCGATGCCTACATCGAACGCGGCCTGGTCTATGTCAATGGCGAACAGGTGACGCAACTCGGCACGCGCGCCGCGCCAGACGCCGAGATCACCCTGGCGACGGCGGCGCGCGACCAGCAGGCGCGGCAGGCGACGATCCTGGTGCACAAGCCGATCGGCTATGTGTCCGGCCAGGCCGAGGACGGCCACCAGCCGGCGATTGTGCTGGTCGTCCCGGATCACCAGATGGCCGGCGACCCGCGGCGTTTTCAGCCCGGCTGCCTGAAGGGACTGGCGCCCGCCGGCCGGCTCGACATCGATTCGACGGGGCTACTGGTGCTGACGCAGGATGGCCGCGTCGCGCGCCAGCTGATCGGCGCGGACAGCGACATCGAGAAGGAATATCTGGTTCGCGTGGAAGGGCGGCTGGATGAAAAACAACTGGCGCTCTTGAACCACGGCCTGAGCCTCGATGAGCAGCCGCTGCGTCCGGCCAAGGTGAGCTGGCAGAACGAAGACCAGTTGCGCTTCATCCTCAAGGAAGGCAAGAAACGCCAGATTCGCCGCATGTGCGAACTGGTCGGACTGCGGGTTACAGGCCTCAAGCGAGTGCGCATCGGCCGCGTGATGCTGGGGGATTTGCCGCTGGGGCAGTGGCGGTATTTAAGGGCGGATGAGGCGTTTTAATCGTTGACTGCTTGTTGCGTGAATGCGTATGATCGTGCGCATGTTCATGTGAAGGAGAAGCGTCGATGCTGAATACCCTTGATTTACCCCCCAAAAAAGGTCGTTTGTCCCTGTCCATCGACCAGAGCCTGCTCGACCGTCTGGAGCCTTACAAGCAGCAGATCAATCTTTCCGCACAGACCGAGAAATTCTTGTCCGCCATGCTCGAAGAGATCGAGAACCGCGCCTGGGTGGAGCGCAATTCGGATGCACTGATAGCGCACGGACGCGTCATCGCCGCCACCGGGCTGGCGGGCGCGGAGTACGACCGGATTTGATCATTGGCCCAATATCACATCTACCCAAATGATGGGGCTCAGAAGGCGGCCATTCCCTATCTGGTGGCTGTGCAGAACGACCACATTACAAGTCGAACGGGTGCGCGTTTGGTGATTCCATTGCGCGCCCATGCCGAGCCGGTAGCAATCATGGCACCGCTGGTCGAGGTGCCTGGCGTCGGCGCATTCGTGCTGTCCGCCGACGAGATATTTGCCATCGATGTCGCGCGGCTGAAACAGCCCGTGGGCATGTTGAGCCTGGTCGACCGGGCCAAGATCAAACCCGCCATTGACAAGGTGATCGGCGAGTATTAAGTCCCGCCCCCCTTTGTGCGCCGTTGGCGCATCCCTCGCCTTGCTCGGGACCGCTGCTGGCAGCGTCCTGCGGCCTGCGGCCTGGTGCCCCCCTTGCGGGGTGTTCTGAACGGCTCGCTGCGCTCGTTTGTCACGGGGCGCTCCGTTCATGTTTGGGAGCGGGTTGCGCCTGGCGGCGCGTGCCGCGTTTGCTTGGCAGCCCTCTCCCTCAATCCCTCTCCCGCAAGCGGGAGAGGGAAGCTATCTGCCTCCTCTCTCCCTCGGGGAGAGAGGTCGGGAGAGAGGGATTGGCCCGGCGCAAACGCTGCGTATTTCACGCTAACTTTCATGGTCACGAAGGCCGCCACCCGCTGATGATGAAAACACCGTCATTCCCGCGCAGGCGGGAATCCATGAGCCTGTTACAAGAATCACCTGCCTATGGGTTCCCGTCCCCGATAAAAGCATTCGGGGATGACGCGCGGGAACGACGACGTGGCTGTATTTCACGTTAACGAACGGCCAGATCCTCGCGGCGCAGCATGAACAGCTTGCCTTCGCCGCTCGGGGTGTCGAGCCAGGTGAGCGGCAGTTCCGGGAAGGCGGCTTCGACGATTTCCCTGTTGTGACCGACTTCCACGGCCAGCAGGCCGCCGGGTTTCAGGTGCTTTGCGGCAGCGGCGAGGATGCGTCGCACGATGTCCAGCCCGTCGGGGCCGGCAGCCAGCGCATTCTCGGGTTCGTGGCGGTATTCGGGCGGCAGAGCCCGCATGGCCTGCGCGGTGACGTAGGGCGGGTTGCTCAGGATGAAATCGTAGCGACGCTTGCCGAGTCCGGCGAACAGGTCGCCCTGCACCAGCTTGATGCGCTTTTGCAGGTCGTAATCGTCGACGTTGCGTTTGGCGACCGCCAGCGCTGCATCCGAAATATCGGTCGCATCGATCTTCGCGTTGGGGAAGGCGTGCGCCATCAGGATGGCGAGGCAGCCCGAGCCGGTGCATAGATCGAGGGCGCTGGTGATGGCATGCGGATCGTCCACCCACGGCGCAAAGCCATCGACCAGCAGATCGGCGAAATACGAGCGCGGAATCAGCACGCGCTCATCGACATAAAAGCGCAGGCCGGCCTGCCAGGCTTCGTGCGTCAGATAGGCGGCGGGCACGCGCCGGGCGATGCGCTGCTGCAGCAGTTCGAGCACCGCGAGCCGCTCGTGGCGGGTGAGGCGGGCATCCAGGTAGGGCTCGATGTGCTCCGGGCGGTCGGGCGGCAGGTGCAGCGCGTGCAGCACCAGCCAGGCCGCTTCGTCGTGGGCGTTGTCGCAGCCGTGGCCAAAAAACAGTTTCGCCTCGTTGAAGCGGCTGGCGCCCCAGCGCAGCCAGTCGCGCAGGGTGTGGAGGTCGTCGAGCAGGGAGTCGGTCATGGGTGCGATTATCCTCTAGTTTTGATTGATTGTAGTGCTATGATTGGTGCAGTTATATCAATTAGGTGAATTCATATGATCAAGGAAGCAACGGCCATGACGGTGCGCCAGAATCTTGGCGAGCTGCTGAATGGCATCCAGTATGGGCACGATCAGATCGTGATTACCAAGGCCGGCAAGCCTGTGGCGGCGATGGTGGATTGTGCGTTGTTCGAGCGGATTCGGCGCATGCAGGTACGCTTCGATGCTCTGAGCCGTCGTGTTGAGACCGCCTATGCCGAGGTGCCCGAAGCTGATGGGATGGCGGAAATCGATGCCGCCGTGACTGCGGTTCGGGCAGGTAAGTAACACGCATGCCAGGATTGCGGGTGGTGTTGGACACCAATGTCCTGCTGTCCGGTATCGCCTATCCTGCCAGCATCCCGGGAAGATTGCTGGCAGCCTGGCGCGCCGGTTCGCTGGATGTGTTCCTGTCCGCCTATATCCTCGAAGAGCTGCGGCGTGTTATGCCGCGCCTCGCACATCGTCACGGGTTGACGAGCGCGGAGGTGGATTGTCTCGTCGATAGCCTGTTCATTCAGGTCGATCTGGTCGAACCGGAAATGGCGCCGGTGATTGCGCTACGCGATGCAGCGGACCTGGCCGTGCTCGGCACATTGATTGCGGCAGGGCAGGTCGGCGGCGCGTGTTACCTGGTGACGGGGGACAAGGACTTGTTGGCCCTGGCAGCCAGTTATCCGATCGTCACCCCGGCAACATTTTGGGCTAATCACGGCAGCGATGGCCTCTAGCCGTCAGTCACGCCAGTTGTCACGAGCGCGCGGAAAGTGGCTTCGTAGATGCGTGTCAGCGGTTCGATGTCGGCCAGGGCGACACATTCGTCAATCTGGTGGATGGTGGCGTTGACCGGGCCGAATTCGATGACTTCGGGGCAGATGTCGGCAATGAAACGGCCGTCGGAGGTGCCGCCGGTGGTCGAGAGTTCTGGGGTGATGCCGGTTTCCGCCTGGATGGCGGCAGTCAGCGCCGTGGCCAGGCGGCCGGGCGTGGCGAGGAAGGGGCGGCCGCCGAGCGTCCAGCGCAGGTCGTATTCGAGATGATGCCGGTCGAGGAGCTCATGCACGCGATTTTGCAGTCCCACTGCAGTGCTGGCGGTGGAAAAGCGGAAGTTGAACAACACCTCGAGCGTGCCGGGCACGACGTTGGTGGCGCCTGTGCCGGCGTGGATGTTCGAAATCTGGAAGCTGGTGGGCGGAAAGAATTCGTTGCCCTCGTCCCAGCGCACCGCCGTGATTTCGGCGAGCGCAGGCGCGGCGAGGTGGATGGGATTCTTCACCTTCTCGGGATAGGCGACATGGCCCTGGATCCCCTTGACGACGAGCTTGCCGGACAGCGAGCCGCGCCGGCCGTTTTTCATCATGTCGCCCTGCCGCTCGACCGAGGTGGGTTCGCCGATGATGCAGCAGTCGATCGTCACCCCGCGCGCCTTGAGTGCTTCGACCACCTTGACGGAGCCGTCGGTGGCATCGCCTTCCTCGTCAGAGGTGAGCAGGAAGGCCAGCGAGCCCTGCGGTTCCGGCAGGCTGGCGAGCAACTGTTCGGCGGCCACCACGGCGGCGGCTACCGAGGTTTTCATGTCGGCCGTGCCCCGGCCATAGAGCATGTTGTCGCGTTCGGTCGGCACGAAGGGCGCGCTATGCCATTGCTCTTCCGGTCCCGGCGGCACGACGTCGATGTGGCCGGCGAAGACGACCAGCGGCGCCGCGCTGCCGCGCCGCGCCCACAGGTTGCAGACATGGCCGCTCGGGCCGGTGCTGTCGATGCGTTCGCAGACGAAGCCCAGCGGCGTCAAACGTTCTGCAACAAGCTCAAGGCAGCCGGCATCCGCGGTGGTGATCGAGCGGCGTGCGATGAGGTCTTTGGCTAATTCGAGTGTCGGCGTCATTCAGTCGAGCTTCATGGTGAACTTGGAGAAGGTCGCGCCACTTTCCGAGGTGCTGGATTCGGCGTTGGCGGGTGAGGTCTCAATTTTGCGGTCGCCTGGTTTTCTGTCGGTCATGGCGTTGTTGATCAGCCAGTGCAGGTTGTTGGCCGAATCGGCGTTGCCGAGGGCCTCTTCCAGCGTGATGGTGCCGGATTTGTAGAGCGTATGCAGCGATTGCTCGAAGGTGATCGCACCGGGCGAGAGGCTTTGCTCCATCGCTTCCTTGATGCCGCTGAGGTCGCCTTTTTCGATAAGTTCGCCGATATAGCGCGAGTTGAGCATCACCTCGGCGGCCGGGGTGCGGGTGCCGTCGTGTTTTTTCACCAGCCGCTGGGAAATGATGCACCTAAGCGTGACCGCGAGGTCGGCCAGCAGCGCGGGACGATTTTCCAGCGGGTAAAAACTGATGACGCGGCTCATCGAGTGATAGCTGTTGTTGGCGTGCAGCGTGGCGAGGCACAGGTGCCCGGTTTGCGCGTAGGCGATCGCCTGGGTCATCGTCTCCTTGTCACGGATCTCTCCGATGAAGATGCAGTCGGGTGCCTGACGCATCGCATTCATCAGCGCGAGTTGGAAGTCGCGCGTATCAGAACCGATTTCACGCTGATTGACGATGGATTTCTTGTTCTTGAAGACGAATTCGATCGGTTCTTCGAGCGTCAGGATGTGGCCGGTTTTCTGTTCGTTGCGATGGTCGAGCATGGCGGTGAGCGTGGTCGTCTTGCCCGAACCCGTGGCACCGACCATCAGCACCAGGCCACGCTTTTCCATGATGATATCGGCCAGCACCGGCGGCAGGTTGAGATCTGCCAGCCGCGGAATGTTCTGCGGGATGTAGCGCACGACGAATGCCGGAGTGCCTTTCTGGCGCATCACCGAAAGACGGAAATTGCCGATGCCTTCCTGCGCGTAGCCGGTATTGAGCTCAAGCGTTTCCTCGAATTCGCGCAGTTGCTTCTCGGTGAGGATTTCCCGCAGCAGGCCCATGATGGTTGTCGTATCCATGATCTGCTGGTTGATCGGCAGGGAAACGCCATTGATCTTGATGTTGATGGGCGCGTCTACCGACACAAAGATGTCCGACGCCTTCTTGTCGGCCATCAACTGGAAGAGTCGCTGCATTGCGCCCATTGTGGCTTCCTTATAAAAGTGCTGCTTTATTCACCATTCCGGCGCCAGCCGAAATGACGGGATTGGCGTTGCTCCACGCGTCCCTAATCGCGGAGAAGTTCGTTGATGCTGGTTCTCGAGCGGGTCTGGGCATCGACTTGTCTGACGATCACTGCGCAGTAAAGGCTGTACTTGCCATCCTTGGACGGCAGGCTGCCGCTGGCGACGACGGAGCCTGCCGGCACGCGGCCGTAGATTACCTCGCCGCTGGCGCGGTCGTAGATCTTCGTGCTCTGGCCGATGAACACACCCATCGAGATGACGCAATTGTCCTCGACAATGACGCCTTCGACGACCTCGGAGCGGGCGCCGATGTAGCAGTTGTCGCCGATGATGGTCGGGTTGGCCTGCAGGGGTTCAAGCACGCCACCGATGCCGACGCCGCCGCAGAGATGCACGTGCTTGCCGATCTGCGCGCAGGCGCCGACGGTGGCCCAGGCATCGACCCGCGTGCCTGCGCCGACATAGGTGCCGATGTCGACGAAGCTGGGCATTACCACCGCGTTGTTGCCGATGAAGGAACCGCGGCGTACCACGGCGCCCGGCACGATACTGAGGCCGCCCTTCTGGAAGGCATGCGTATCGTATTTGGCGAACTTGGTGGGTACCTTGTCGAAATAGCGCATGGCACCGCCATCCATCAACACATTGTCTGCGAGGCGGAAAGACAGCAGCACCGCCTTCTTGATCCACTGGTGGGTGACCCACTGGCCGTCGATTTTCTCGGCGACCCGCAGGGCGCCCTTTTCGAGTTCGGCAAGGACATGCTCGACCGCTTCGCCGACACGGGCGGGCGCGTCACCGGGTTGCAGCTTGGCGCGGTCTTCCCAAGCCTGGTCGATGAGTGTTTGCAGTTCGGACATGACGGTTTTCTCTTGATTGCTTCAAGTTGGGTTAAAACGATACTAACCGCGGGTGTTCGATTCGGACGGGAAGCTGGCGAGCTCGACCGGGGCCAGCGGTTTCCAGCCCTTCTTGCGATGCTCGGCGACGACATTGGTGAAAATGCCGCCACGCACATAAAAGCGTGCCGTCAGGCGCATGAACCTGGGTTTCAGGGTACGCGCCAGATCGTCGAGTATGCGGTTGGTCACGTCCTCGTGAAAATGCCCTTCGTCGCGGAAACTCCAGATATAGAGCTTCAGGCTTTTCAACTCGACGCAAAGCTTGTCCGGCACATAGTCGAGGGTCAGCACGGCAAAATCCGGCTGGCCGGTTTTCGGGCACAGGCAGGTGAATTCCGGGATTTCCATGTGGATCCGGTAATCCCGTTGCGGAGCCGGATTGGGGAAGGTTTCAATGATTTTGGCGGGGGCGCTGGGCATGGCGAATCGGGCAATGTGAGGGCGGGTGATTATAGTCGCCGTCCCCATGTTGGCGCCGTCCCGCCAGCGCCGACTTTCAGAGCGGAGCACGCCTAACGTGAAAGACGCGGAGCGGCTCTGGCCCCTCCCCTCCCGCGCGGGAGGGGAGGGGGAGGCGGGCCTCAGATTCTCCAGGCCAGCGCCTCATCGGCATTGCGCAGCCGCGCCGAAACCACGCGGGCGACGTTGCGGTAGACCTTCATGCCGATTTCCGGATTACTGTTCAGCACCTGATCTGACAGGCGTACCAGTACGCAGGGTGAAAGTGCGGTTACCGTGGCGCTACGGGCCTCGTTGTCAGCCAGCGCCATTTCTCCGAAGCTGTCGGCAGACGAAAGCCGCGCAAGTTCCAGTTCGCCATCGCGTCCCTTTTTCGAGACGACGGCTTCGCCGTCGAGAATGATGTACATGTGATTGCCGACGCTACCTTCCTTGACGATCTGGGCGCCCGCTTCAAACGAACATTTCTCGGTACGGGCAAGCAGTTCACTGATCTCGGCGGGCTTCAGCCCTTGAAAGGCCTTGACGCGCTCGGCCAGCTTGAACAGCAGTCGTTGCAGATCATGGAAGGTGAATTGTTCGCGTATCCAGCTCATGGTGGGCATCCCTTTCAGACGTGCAAGATTTCGAGCCGTTCCCGGTCCAACCAATATCAGGCGCTGCAGGTCGTCGCGAGTGAATGGTGCGCGGGTCCAGCTCATCGTGGGTAATCGTGTTTCAAACGTGCAGGATTTCGAGCAGTTCCTGCTCCAGCTTGATCAGTGTGGCCGTTTTACCGAGTTCCGCGCCGCTAATCAAGAAAGTATCCTCGACACGCTCGCCCAGTGTGGCAATTTTGGCGGAATACAGCCTTACCTCATGTTTGGCCAGCGTGCGGGCAATTGCATAGAGCAGGCCGGAGCGGTCGGCTGCGGTGATCGACAGGATGTAATTGTTGCTGCTGTCGCCGCCGCGGATGGAGACTTCCGGCGTCAAGGGGATATGCCGAACCTGTCGCGAAACGCGGGCCTGGGGCGGCGGAGCGAGCGGCGGCTGCAGTGCAAGATGCTCCGCCAGGTCGTGGTTGATCAGGCCGATCATGTCGCGATAGGGCAACTGGTTGCCCGAATCGAGCAGGATGAAGCTGTCCAGGGCATAGCCATGCCGCGTGGTGTGAATCTTGGCGTCGGCGATCGAGTAGCCCAGCCGGGAGAAAAAGCCGCACAAGCGGGCGAACAGCCAGGCTTGGTCACGGGTATAGATCATCACCTGGAGACCTGCCCCGGCTGGATTGAGGCGGGCGCGAACGATGGGTTCCGGGTTTTCCGGACAGTAATAGAGGGTCTGGGTGTGCCAGGCAATTTCCTCGCTATCGTGGCGCAGGAAATAAGGCGTGTCGAGCCGGTCCCACAACGCGGTTTCAACCCCCGGACTGAGTCCGCGCAGGCGCAGCAGGCGGCGCGCATCTTCACTGCGTTCCTCGATGCCGGCCAGCGGACTCGTGCTCTCACCCCGCAGCAAGCGCAGTGTGATGCGGTAGAGGTCTTCGAGCAGCTTGGCTTTCCAGGCATTCCATACCTTGGGGCTGGTGCCGCGAATATCGCAGACCGTCAGGAGATAAAGTGCGGTCAGGCGTTCTTCGCTGCCGACAATGGCGGTGAACCGATGAATGACGTTAGGGTCGGCGAGGTCGTGTTTCTGGGCGAAGGTCGACATGGTCAGGTGATGTTCGACAAGAAAGCAGACCAGTTCAGTGTCGTTCTTGTTGATGCCGTGCATGCGGCAAAAACGCCGGGCGTCCCCTTCGCCCAGCTGCGAATGGTCGCCGCCGCGCCCCTTGGCTATGTCGTGGAACAGGGCGGCCAGGAAAAGTCGCCAGCGCTGTGGAAAGGCCGCCATCAGTCGCGCGCAATAGGGATATTCGTGGGCGAATTCCGGCAGGGAAAAACGCCGCAAGTTGCGCACGACCTGCAGGATGTGCTGGTCGACGGTGTAAACATGAAACAGGTCGTGTTGCATGCGCCCGACGATGCGACCGAATACCGGCAGGTAGGCGCCGAGGATGTCGAACTGGTTCATGCGGCGCAATTGATGGGTCAGCCCGCGGTTCTCCTTGAAGAGGGCCAGGAAGTTGGCCTGGTTGGCGGGGTCGCGCCGGAATTTTGCATCAATGCGGCCGCGGGCGCGCCACAGGGCGCGCAGCGTGCGGGAGGTCATGCCTTTCAGTTCCGGCCGTTGCGACAGCAACAGAAAGCTCTTGAGCAGGGCGGCCGGATGCTGTTCGAAATGATCGTCGGCGCGGATATCGAGTTGCTCGCGCACGATCTGGAAATCGGTGTCGATGATTATCGGCGGCACGGCCGGATTCCGCTCCAGACGCGAGGCGAGATCGGCCAGGACCAGGGTATTCAACTGGGTGACGCGCTTGGCATTCCGGTAATACCGTTGCATGAGGACTTCCGCCGCACGCCGCGAGGCTGTGGCAGTCAAGCCCAACGCCTTGGCCAAAGCTTCCTGATGGTCGAACAGCAAACGGTCCTCGCGGCGCGCGGTGAGGAAGTGCAGGCCGATGCGGATGCGCCGCAAAAAGTCCTCGGAACGTGCCAGCAGGCGGGCCTCTGCGCGGCTGATGACGTCTGCCGCGGCGAGCTTGCTCCAACTGTCGGTCAGCATTGCGGCACGTGCGACCCACAGAATGGTATGCAGGTCGCGCAGGCCGCCGGGATTCTCCTTGCAGTTGGGCTCGAGGTTATAGGGCGTGTCGTTGTGTTTCGCGTAGCGCGCTTCCTGCTCCAGTCGCTTGGCCTTGAAGAAGGCCAGCGGGTCAAGTGCCTGGTCGAAGGCGTTGCGAAACCGGCTGTAGAGCTTGCGGTTGCCGCACAGGAAACGGGTTTCCAGCAGGGCCGTTTGCACCGTGATGTCGCGGTCGGCTTCTTCGATGCATTCGTCGACAGTGCGGACGCCATGGCCGATGTCGAGACCAATGTCCCAGAATAATCCGATCATTCTTTCGAGTGCCGGCCGGTGTGATTCGGCGCTGCCGTCAGGCAGCAGGATCAGCAGGTCCACGTCCGACCCCGGATATTGCTCGCCCCTGCCATAGCCACCGACCGCCGCCAGGCAAAGTTGCCGGCCCGGCGCCAGGGTGTGCCAGATGCGCTGCATTACGCCGTCAATCAGGCGGGTTGTTCCGCGCAACAGTGCGGCCGGATTGCCGTTGGCGAGATACATCGCCTTGAGGGCCTGTTTGCGCTCCTGCAGGGAGCGGCGCAGTTCGGCCACAAGCGTGGCGTCCGGCAAGGAAGGTGCTTGCTCCACGGCTGGCGGGAACTAAATCAGGCCGCGAAGGGATTGGGCGGCGCGCCGGCCGAGAGCGTCATCACTTCGAAGCCGTTGGTCGTGACCGCGATGGTGTGCTCCCACTGCGCCGACAGGCTGCGATCCTTGGTAACGATGGTCCAGCCGTCGGGCAGTTCCGACACGGCGGCCTTGCCGGCATTGATCATGGGTTCGATGGTGAAGGTCATGCCTTCTTCGAGTCGGATGCCTTCTCCTGGCTTGCCATAGTGCAACACCTGGGGTTCCTCGTGGAATTTGAGCCCGATCCCGTGGCCGCAAAATTCCCGCACCACCGAAAAGCCATGCGACTCGGCATGCCGCTGGATGGCGGCACCGATGTCGCCGAGCCTTGCCCCTGGCTTGACCTCGGCGATGCCGAGCCAGAGGCACTCATGGGTAATGGTGATCAGCCGGTTGGCCAGAATGGAGGCAGTGCCGCCCACATTGAACATGCGGCTGGTGTCGCCATGCCAGCCATCCTTGATGGTGGTGATGTCAAGATTGACGATATCGCCCTTTTTCAGGGTGCGATCATTGGGCAAGCCATGGCAGACCTGATGATTGACCGAGGTGCAAATCGACTTTGGATAGGGCTGGTAGCCGGGTGGGGCGTAGTTGAGTGGTGCCGGAATGCAGCCCTGGACGTCCACCATATAATCATGGCACAGGCGGTCCAGTTCGGCTGTGGTGATGCCGGGCAGTACAAACGGCGCGATATAGTCCAGCACTTCGCCGGCCAGGCGGCCGGCGACGCGCATGGACTCGATTTCTTCAGGGGTCTTGATGGTGATGCTCATGAATGGCCATATGGGGGTGAATCGAATAATTCTAACCGCTGCATCGGGATCGCGTGGCAGGCACAGGAAAGCAGTATTGAGGTTTGTCGCATTTCACCGCTATAATCCGGGGCTTGTCTGAATTTATTGGACAAAATTCACACACCCGGCGCCGAGTGGGTGCCTCGTTGAGGATACCGGCCGGGTGGCGGATAACCCATATCGGAGATATGTTATGAGCACAACCATGCGTCAAATGCTGGAGGCCGGCGTGCATTTCGGCCACCAGACCCGTTTCTGGAACCCCAAGATGGCCCCGTACATTTTCGGCCATCGCAACAAGATTCACATCATCAACCTTGAGAAGACGCTCGCCAAGTTCAACGAGGCGACGGACTTCATCAAGAAGATGTCCGCCCGCAAGGGAAATGTCCTGTTTGTCAGCACCAAGCGTCAGGCACGGGAAATCATCGCCGAAGAGGCGCGGCGCGCCGGCATGCCCTACGTTGACGAGCGTTGGCTGGGTGGCATGCTTACCAACTTCAAGACCGTCAAGTTGTCGCTCAAGCGTCTCAAGGACATGGATCAAATGGCGGAAGACGGCGCCTTTGAAAAAATGCCGAAAAAAGAGGCGTTGATGCTGCAGCGCGAGCACATCAAGCTGCAAAAGAGCCTGGGGGGCATCAAGGATATGGCGGGCCTGCCTGATGCGATTTTCGTCATCGACGTCGGCTACCACAAGATTGCCGTCACCGAAGCCAAGAAGCTGGGCATCCCGGTGGTTGCCGTGGTGGATACCAACCACACCCCCATCGGTATCGACTATGTGATTCCGGGCAATGACGATTCCTCGAGTGCCATTCGCCTCTACGCGCGTGGCATTGCCGATGCAGCCCTCGAAGGCAGAAATCAGTCGCTCAACGAAGTGGTGCAGCAAATGGTTGGCGACGACGAGTTTGTCGAAGTCGAAGAAGAGGCCGCCGAATAAGGTTTGCGATTGCGCGGGTGCCATGCACCCGTGTCACGCCAGCTGAAAGGTCGGCGCTGGCGATAGGTTTACGTGTCACGCCAGCTGAAAAGTCGGCGCTGGCGAGACGGCGGCAATCCTGCCGCCGTACGCAGCGGCCCATGAATATCTGATTCTGGAGTAAAGAGTATGGCGGAAATTACCGCAAGCATGGTTAAGGAACTGCGCGAAAAGACTGACGCGCCTATGATGGAATGCAAGAAAGCGTTGACCGAGGCGGGTGGCGACCTGGCCAAGGCCGAGGAGATATTGCGCGTCAAGCTGGGCAACAAGGCGACCAAGGCGGCAACCCGTATTGCCGCCGAGGGTGTGGTTGGCTTGTATCTGGCTGCCGATGGCAAGTTGGGCGCTTTGCTTGAAGTTAACTCCGAGACCGACTTCGTCGCGAAGAACGACGAATTCATTGCGCTGGCAAAAGGCTGTGTCGAACTGGTCGCCAAGCAAAATCCTGTCGATGTCGCTGCGCTGTCCGCGCTGCCGATGGGCGAGGGTACGGTCGAGGCAACCCGCTCTGCCCTGGTAGGCAAGATCGGCGAGAACATGACGCTGCGCCGCTTCGTGCGCATTGCCGCGGTGGGCAAGCTGGCTGCCTATGTGCACGGCGGTGCCAAGATCGGCGTTCTGGTCGATGTTACCGGCGGCGACGAGCAACTGGCGAAGGACTTGGCCATGCACATTGCCGCCTCGAAGCCCAAGTCGCTTGATTCCTCCGGTGTTCCCGCGGAACTGCTGGATACCGAGCGGCGCATCGCCATCGAAAAGGCTCGCGAATCCGGCAAGCCGGAAGCGATGCTGGAAAAAATCGCCGAGGGTACGGTACAGAAATATCTCAAGGACGTGACCCTGCTGGGTCAGGTGTTCGTCAAGGCCGAGGATGGCAAACAGACCATCGAAGCTTTGCTCAAGGCTAAAAACGCCAAGATCAATGGCTTTGCCTTGTATGTCGTGGGCGAGGGTATCGAAAAGAAAGTGAATGACTTCGCTGCCGAAGTGGCTGAACAGGCAGCGGCAGCTGCTGCCAAGAAGTAAGCGTTGCCGCCATGACCGCCGCCGTCTCTCCTAAATACCGGCGCATCCTGCTCAAGCTTTCCGGCGAGGCGCTGATGGGCAATGATGCCTTTGGCATCAACCGTGAAACACTGGGTCGGATCGTCAATGAGATCAAAATGGTGTCCGATCTCGGCGTTGCGGTTGGGGTGGTGATCGGTGGGGGCAACATCTTTCGCGGCATGGCCGGTGCCGCCTCCGGCATGGATCGCGCCGCAGCCGATTACATGGGCATGCTGGCCACGGTCATGAATGCGATGGCGTTGGCGGATGCCATGCGCCAGGCCGGGTTGCCGGCGCGTGTGCAGTCGGCACTCAAGATCGATCAGGTGGTCGAGTCCTACATCCGGGGCAAGGCAATCCGCTATCTGGATGATGGCAAGATCGTCATCTTCGGCGGTGGCACCGGCAATCCTTTTTTCACCACCGATACCGCTGCGGCACTGCGCGGTGCGGAAATCGGTGCGGAGATCGTCCTCAAGGCCACCAAGGTGGATGGTGTGTATAGCGCCGACCCTAAAAAGGACCCGGCTGCGACACGTTTTACCAGCATAAGTTTCGATGAGGCGATTGGCCGTAATCTGGCGGTGATGGATAGCACGGCATTCGCCCTGTGTCGTGACCAGAAGTTGCCGATCAATGTGTTTTCGATCTTCAAGGCGGGTGCGCTGAAACGCGTGGTGATGGGTGAGGATGAAGGCACGCTCGTACACTGTTAGGAGTTTTTCATGATCATCGCTGAACTGAAGAAAACCACCGAACACAAGATGCAGCGGAGTCTCGAAGTGCTGCGGCTGGATCTCGCCAAGGTGCGCACGGGTCGTGCCCATACCGGGTTGCTCGACCATGTCATGGTTGACTATTACGGCACGCCGATGCCGATCAACCAGGTCGCCAACATTACCCTGCTGGATGCACGCACCATAGGTGTCCAGCCTTGGGAAAAGCCCATGGTCGCCAAGGTGGAGAAGGCGATTCGCGATGCCGATCTTGGCTTGAACCCGGCCACCCAGGGCGACATGTTGCGCGTACCGATGCCGGTGTTGACCGAAGAACGCCGCCGCGACCTGATCAAGGTCGTCAAGAGTGAGGGCGAGACCGCCAAGGTGGCGATTCGCAATCTGCGCCGCGATGCCAACACCCACCTCAAGGACGCCCTCAAGAAGCATGAGATTCCCGAGGATGAAGAGCGGCGTGCCCAGGATGATGTCCAGAAACTCACCGACAAGTATGTCGCCGAGGTGGACAGGCTGCTGGCTGAAAAAGAAAAGGACCTGATGGCCATCTAGGCCATCTGTAGTCGCGCGCCACCAATGGTGGATCACAACAGCTCGACACGCAGCATCCCGGACACCCGGGATGTGCCCCGCCATGTCGCGATGATCATGGATGGCAATGGCCGTTGGGCGAAGAAGCGCCTGTTACCACGGGTAGCCGGCCACCAGCAGGGCGTCGAGACGGTCCGGCAGGTCGTCAAGACCTGCATCGAGCATGGCATCGAATATCTCACGTTGTTTGCCTTCAGTTCGGAAAACTGGCGCCGCCCGCCGGAGGAAGTCGGCTTCCTCATGAACCTGTTTGTCGCGGCGCTCCAGCGCGAAGTCGGACGTTTGCACAAGAATGATGTGCGTTTGCGGGTGATTGGCGACCTCTCCGCCTTCGAACCGCGCCTGATCGACCTGATACGTCGTGGCGAGAACCTTACGGCGGGCAACCGCAAACTGACCCTGACGATTGCCGCGAATTACGGTGGCCGCTGGGACTTGATGCAAGCGTTCAATGGCCTGGTTCTGGCAAACCCTGAAAAAGCCGGGGCATACACCGAGGCCGATCTCGAGCCTTTCCTGGCGATGAGTTACGCGCCCGAACCCGATTTGTTCATTCGCACTGGCGGCGAGCAGCGCATCAGCAACTTTCTGCTCTGGCAGTTGGCCTATTGCGAACTGTTTTTTACCGACAAGTTCTGGCCGGATTTCGATAGCAGCACCCTGGATGCGGCGATCATGAGTTATCGGCGGCGCGAGAGACGCTTTGGTCGTACCAGCGAGCAACTGCTCGTCAGGAATACAGTTCAGTCTCTGTTGCCACATGCTGAGTCAAATGCGGAGTCAAATGCTTAAGACGCGGGTGATTACCGCGCTGTTTCTCGCCGCCGGTTTTCTCACTGTATTGTTTCTTCTGCCCGAGTCCCTGGTCGGATTTGTGTTCGCCATCATTGCCGCATTGGCTGCCTGGGAATGGGCCGGCTTGATGAAACCGGGTCAGCCGAACGCGCCGTCGCGCCTGTTGTATGCGGGTATTGTCTTTGGTCTGTGCGTGGTGCTCTGGGCCATGCCTGATGGCTATTCCGGCATGCCCTTGTTGTTATGGTCTGTGTCCGTATTGTTCTGGCTGGGCATCGTGCCGGTCTGGCTGCTGCGTGGCTGGCGAACCGGAGTTGCCGGATATGGGGTTGGCCTGATTCTGCTGGTGCCCACCTGGGCCGCGCTGGTGGCCCTGTATGCGCACGGTCCGCTGGTGCTCCTGACAGTGATGGCGCTGGTCTGGGTCGCTGACATTGCCGCCTATTTCACCGGTCGGGCGTTTGGTCGGCACAAGCTTGCGCCAGCCATCAGTCCGGGAAAGACCTGGGAGGGTGTAGCCGGCGCGCTTGTTGGCGTGATGCTATTTGGTTTGTTCGTCGGCGCAAGGCTGCCAATAGCGCATGGGCTGAGTTGGTTTTCGCTGGCCGTTTTCCTGCTGCTGTTTACGGCATTCAGCATCATCGGCGACCTGTTTGAATCGCTGATCAAGCGCCAGGCCAACATGAAGGACAGCAGTCAGTTGCTGCCCGGGCATGGTGGCATACTGGATCGCATTGACAGTCAGATGTCCCCCCTGCCGCTGGCGGCTTTGACTTTGTACTGGATAGAAGCTTGATTCGCCAGAAACTGACGGTCCTCGGTGCAACGGGCTCGATTGGCGTCAGCACGCTGGATGTGGTGGCGCGCCATCCCGACCGCTATGAGGTGATTGCCCTGACGGGCAACAGTCGCGTCGAAGTGCTCCTCGACCAATGTCTGCAACACCGGCCGCGTTACGCGGTGGCGGGGCATGCTGACGCCGTGGCCGGACTCACCGAACGTCTGCGCAGTGCCGGGCTGGGCACCGAGGTGTTGGCCGGACCGGCGGCGCTCGAACAGGTTGCCGCCTTGTCCGAAGTCGATATGGTGATGGCGGCGATTGTCGGCGCGGCTGGATTGGAGCCGACCCTGGCTGCCGTGCGGCAGGGCAAGCGGGTGCTGTTGGCCAACAAGGAAGTACTGGTGATGGCCGGTGCCTTGTTCATGGACGAGGTACGTCGATGCGGCGCCACGCTGTTGCCCATCGACAGCGAGCACAACGCGATATTTCAATCGCTGCCGGCCGGCTATGCGGGAGATCCGGCAAGGGCCGGGGTCAGCCACATACTGTTGACGGCATCCGGGGGGCCGTTCCTGGATGCATCCCTCGAACGGTTGCGGAATGTCACCCCCGCGGAGGCCTGCGCTCATCCCAACTGGGAGATGGGACGCAAGATTTCCGTCGATTCGGCCACGCTGATGAACAAGGGGCTGGAGGTCATCGAGGCACATTGGCTATTCAATCTTCCGGTCGAGCAGATCGAGGTGGTCATCCACCCGCAAAGCGTCATCCATTCGCTGGTGCAGTATGTCGATGGCTCGGTGCTGGCCGAGCTCGGCAATCCCGACATGCGCACCCCGATCGCCCATGCAATGGCCTGGCCGGAGCGTATTGCGGCGGGTGTGGCGCCGCTGGATCTGCCGACGATTGCCAGACTCAGTTTTCAACAACCCGATCTGCTGCGGTTCCCTTGCCTGGCGCTGGCTTTCCGCGCCCTGCGCAGCGGCGGAAATGCCGCGACGGTGTTGAATGCCGCCAACGAGGTGGCAGTGGCGGCATTCCTCGACGGTCGTTTGCCATTCCTCGCCATTGCCGAAATCATTGCCGCTACGCTGGATGCCGTTCCGGTCAGGCCCATGGCCGATCTGGCGGCGATTCTGGCGGAAGACGCCCATGCCCGCGGCGTGGCGACAGAACTGCTGGCCAGCAAGTCAGCATGACCGCCCAGGATTTCCTCTGGGTTCTGGGCGCTTTCCTGCTGGCGCTGGGCCTGCTGATCGTCGTCCATGAGCTGGGGCATTATCTTGCGGCACGGCTCTGCAACGTCAAGGTGCTGCGGTTTTCCGTCGGATTCGGTCGGCCGCTCTGGATGCGGCGCTTCGGTAGCGATGGCACCGAGTGGTCGGTGGCGGCTTTCCCCCTGGGTGGTTACGTCAAGATGCTCGATGAGCGCGAGGCAGGGGATGAAGGGGTGCCCGAGCACGAACTGGGGCGCGCCTTCAACCGCCAGAGTGTCGGGCGGCGCAGTTTCATTGTTGTGGCCGGACCGGTAGCCAACCTCTTGCTGGCGGTTCTCTTGTACTGGTTTCTGTTCATGAGTGGCGTGCAGGAGCCGCGCCCGGTGATTGCCGCGCCTCCTGCCGGCACCCTGGCAGCAGAAGCAAAAATCGGCGCTGGCGAGACGGCGCGCGCGGTGTCGGGTACGCCGGTGGCGACCTGGACAGAACTGCGCTGGGAATTGCTGCAGCGTGTTCTGGATCGTGAAGCCGTGATGCTGGAAACCATTGACGCGCGTGGCAATATCGCTATCTACCGCCTTGCGGTCGAGCAGCTTGACAGTGCGGCGCTGGACGTTGATGTGATGCAGGCCATCGGCCTGCACCTGATGCGGCCGGATATACCCGCAATCCTCGGTGAAGTGCAGCCAGATTCACCGGCCGCCGTCGCGGGTTTGCAGCCGGCAGATTTGATTCTGGGCATCAACGGCAGCCCCGTTGCATCCTGGCAAGAACTGGTACGCGGTATCCGCGCCGGAGGGGCAACGGAAATTCTGCTGGACGTCAGGCGTGGCGATCGACAATTGCAGGTGGCGGTCATGCCGGAAATGGTCGAGGAGCGTGGTGGCATAACGGTTCCCCGCATCGGGATTGCCGTGCGCGACGATCCCGAACTGCGCAAGAAAGCACTGGTGACCGTGCGTTACGGCGTGGGCGATTCACTGCAGCGCGCCCTGACGCAAACCTGGGATATTTCCGTTCTGAGCCTGCGCATGATCGGCCGTATGCTGGTCGGGGAACTTTCAGTCAAGAACATCTCCGGGCCGGTGACCATCGCCGACTACGCCGGACAATCCGCGCGGATGGGCAGTGACCACTATCTGCGCTTTCTGGCACTCATCAGCATTAGCCTCGGGGTGCTCAATCTGCTGCCCATCCCGGTTCTGGACGGGGGGCACTTGATGTATTATCTTGCCGAAGCTATCAAGGGTGGACCTCTCTCCGAACGTGTCATGGCAATCGGTCAGCAGATTGGTTTTGCGCTGCTGTTTTTGCTGATGGCCCTGGCTTTTTATAACGATATCATTCGCTTACTTTCCTGATGGTTTCTAGCTGATGCATGAATTGCGCATGAAACATACATTTATCGCTGGTTTGCTCTCGGCAATGCTGGCATCAAGTGTCATCGCCTTTGACCCTTTCGTGGTGCGCGATATCCGTGTGGAAGGCATTCAGCGCACCGAGGCGGGTACCGTCTTCAGTTATCTGCCGGTCAAGGTGGGCGATACCCTCACCGACGACAAAGCCGCGCAGGCGATCAAGGCCCTGTTCGGCACCGGATTCTTCAAGGACGTGCGTCTGGAAGTCGAGGGTGGCGTGCTTGTGGTCTTGGTGGAAGAGCGTCCGGCCATTTCCTCGCTCGAATTTTCCGGTGTCAAAGCCTTCGACAAGGAGCAGTTGCGCAAAGGCTTGCGTGAAGTCGGTCTCGCCGAATCGCGCATTTTTGACCGCTCGCTGGTTGAACGCGCCGAGCAGGAACTCAAACGCCAGTATTTATCCAAGGGTCACTACGCAGCCGAGATCACCACCACGGTGACGCCTCTCGAGCGCAACCGTGTCGGCATCACCTTTGCCGTCGACGAAGGCGAGATTGCCACCATCAAGCAGATCAATATCGTCGGCGCCAAGGCTTTCAAGGAAAAGGATCTGCTTAATCTGTTCGCTTTGCGCACGCCCGGCTGGCTGACCTGGTATACCAAGAACGACCAGTATTCCAAGCAGAAACTGTCCGGCGACCTGGAGACATTGCGCTCGCATTATCTTGATCGCGGTTATATCGAATTCAACATCGAGTCGACGCAAGTGTCGATTTCGACCAACAAGCAGGACATTTACATCACCATCAACGTGACCGAAGGCGAGCCGTATGCAGTGTCAACGGTCAAACTCGCCGGTGAGTTGCTGTTGCCCGAAGCCGAATTGCTCAAACTGGTGACAATCAAGCCGGGCAAATTGTTCTCGCGCGAGCAGGTGACGGCCACGACCAAGGCGCTCAGCGAGCGCCTCTCCAATGATGGTTACGCCTTTGCCAACGTCAATGCCGCTCCCGAACTGGACAAGGATAAGAAACAGGTTGCCTTCACCCTGTTTGTTGATCCTGGCCGTCGCGTTTATGTGCGGCGCATCCAGGTGGCGGGCAATACGCGTACCCGTGACGAAGTGATCCGCCGCGAGATGCGCCAGATGGAATCCGCCTGGTATGACGGCGAGAAGATCAACAAGTCGCGGACCCGCGTCGATCGGCTGGGTTATTTCGAGGAAGTTACGGTAGAAACGCCCGCCGTGCCAGGTACCACCGACCAGGTCGACGTCAACATCGCCGTCAAGGAAAAGCCCACCGGTAACCTGATGCTGGGTGCCGGTCTGTCAAGTTCGGAGGGTCTGGTGTTTTCCGGTTCGATACAGCAGCAAAACCTCTTCGGCAGCGGCAAGCACGTCGGCGTCGGTTTCAACACCAGCAAGATCAATACGCTTTATTCGTTTTCCTACACCGATCCTTTTCATACGATCGACGGCGTCAGCCGTGGTTTCGATCTGTACATGCGCGACTCCAACACCTCATCCCTGACCGTGGCCAGTTATGGTACCAAGTCGCTCGGTGGCGGGGTGCGCTATGGGGTACCGATCGGCGAGGATGACACCATCAATTTCGGCCTCGCATTCGACTCGACCCAGATCAAGCTTACCGACTACACCCCACTCCGTTTCCGGCAGTTCCTCACCCAGTACGGCGACAAATTCTCGGGGCCAATTGCCACGTTGGGCTGGGCGAAAGACACATTGGATAGCCGCATTTACCCCATGAAAGGGCATGTGGCGCGCATCGGCGGCGAACTGGCACTGGGTGGAACGCTGCGCTACTACCGTACCAATCTCCAGTATCAGCGCTACATTCCCATCGGGCGGGAATACACCTTGATGTTGAATGGCGAGGTGGGGACTGCCGACGGCATGGGCGGCCGTCCGCTGCCCTTCTACAAGCACTATTACTTGGGCGGCGTCGGCTCGGTGCGCGGTTACCAGGCAGGATCGCTTGGACCTATCGACCCGGATGGTACCGGCGACCGCTTGGGCGGTGATCGACGCCTGTTGGCAAATGCCGAGTTCCTCTTTCCGATGCCGGGGAGCGGAAAGGACAAATCACTGCGACTTGGGGCCTTTATCGACGCGGGGCAGGTGTATGGCGTCGGCGAAAAACTCGACATCGGCGAACTGCGCTACAGTGCCGGACTTTCCCTGGCCTGGACTTCACCACTCGGACCGCTCAAATTCAGCCTCGCCCAACCACTCAACAAGAAGGATGGCGATAAAACGCAACGCCTACAGTTCCAGATGGGCACTCTATTCTGAAGCAGGAGAAACGATGAAGCATATTTACAAGACACTAGTTCCCCTATTGCTGGTACTTGCCGTTACCCCGGCTCTGGCTGCGGATATCAAGCTGGGCTTTGTCAACGGTCAGCGGGTCGTGAACGAATCGCCGCAAGCGGTCAGGGCTAAGAAGAAGATCGAGAAGGAATTTGAAAAGCGCGACCAGGAATTGCAGAAACTGTCGAAGCAGTTGCAGTCGATGCAGGAGGCGCTCGAAAAGAACGCGGTGACCATGGCCGAGAGCGAGCGACGCAACAAGGAACGCGATTTCAACGACCTCAATCGCGACTTTCAGCGCAAGCAGCGCGAATTTCGCGAGGATCTGAACCTGCGCCAGAACGAGGAAATGGCGGCCATCTTCGAACGCGCCAACAAGGTCATCAAGCAGATCGCCGAAGCCGAGAAGTTCGACCTGATCGTGCAGGAAGCTGTGTACTTCAGTCCGCGCATCGACATCACCGAAAAGGTGATCAAGGCCCTGGGCGACGGCGCTGCGGCCAAGTAACCCAGCAGTCGTGTGACGTGACACGCCGCCTTGAGGAGATCGTCGCCCGTTTCGGCGGCGATCTGCGTGGAGACGGGTCGATTGCCATCACCGGGCTGGCGACACTCGAGACGGCGACAGCGGGGCAGCTGAGTTTCCTGTCGAATACCAAGTATCGCGGACAATTGGCCGCGACCCATGCTGCTGCGGTTATCCTCTCGGCAGAAATGGCCGATCAGTGCCCGGTAGCGGCCATTGTCACGCCGCAACCCTACCTTTATTTCGCCCACCTTTCCCAATGGCTGGCCGAAGGGCCGCGTCCGCCAGCGGGTATCCATTCCTCCGCTGTGGTTGAGTCAGTTATTCCCGCCAGTGCCAGCATTGGTCCGCAGGCCTGGATAGCCTCGGATGTCGTACTGGGTGAAAACGTCGTGTTGGGGGCGCAATGCCGCATTGGCGCCGGGGTGCGGATCGGCGCGGACTGCCGCTTAAATCCGGGCGTTACTGTCTACGCTGGTTGTCGCATCGGCTGCCGGGCCATCATTCATTCGGGTGCCGTGATCGGTGCCGATGGCTTTGGCTTCGCGCGTGCGCCGGATGGCACATGGGTGAAGATCGCCCAGACGGGGTGCGTGGTAATCGGTGACGATGTCGAAATCGGTGCGAATACCACCATCGACCGGGGCGCGCTGGAGGACACGATCATCGGCGATGGCGTCAAGCTCGATAATCAGATCCAGGTCGCCCATAATGTCCATATTGGCGCCAATACGGCCATCGCCGGCTGTGTCGGCATCGCCGGCAGTGCAACGATCGGTGCCGGTTGCACGCTGGGTGGCGCGGCGATGATTCTTGGCCACCTGACCCTGGCCGATGGCGTCAATGTTTCTTCCGGCACCCTGGTCGGCAAGTCGATCCCGACGACCGGCAATTACACTGGCTCGGTGCCTTTCATGGCCCACGATGACTGGCTGAAGAACTTTTCACGGCTGCGCCATCTCGACGCAATGGCCGATAAAATACGCGCCCTCGAAAAGCGCCTGGCTGAACTGGAGAAAAATAAATGACCCCGATGGACATCCACCAGATTCTCGAACACCTCCCGCATCGCTATCCTTTCCTGCTGGTGGACCGCGTACTGGATGTCATCCCCGGTGAGCGCATTACCGCGCTCAAGAATGTCAGCATGAACGAGCCGTTTTTTCCGGGGCACTATCCGCATCATCCGGTGATGCCGGGCGTCCTGGTCATCGAGGCATTGGCGCAGGCGGCGGCGCTTCTTTCGTTCAGGAGTCTGGGGGGCAAGCCGGATGACAAATCTGTCTATTATTTTGTCGGCATCGACAGCGCCCGCTTCAAGCGGCCGGTCAGCCCCGGCGACCAACTGATCCTCGAGGTTGCAGTTACTGCCAGCAAGCGCGGCATCTGGAAGTTCTCGGCTCAAGCCAAGGTGGATGGTCTGGTTGCCGCCGAAGCTGAACTGATGTGCACCGTACGCAAGCTGGAAGACTGACATGCCCGTGGATATTCACCCGACCGCACTGATTGATCCGGCTGCGCGGTTGGGTTCTAATGTCAGCGTTGGTGCCTACTCTGTGATTGGTGCCGATGTTGAAATTGGTGATGGCACCTGGATCGGGCCGCATGTCGTCATCAATGGGCCGACACGTATTGGCCGCGACAACCGGATTTACCAGTTTTCATCGATTGGCGAGGCGCCGCAGGACAAAAAGTATGCTGGTGAGCCGACCCGGCTCGAGATCGGCGATCGCAATACCATCCGCGAGTTCTGCACCTTCAACCGTGGCACCACTCAGGATGCCGGAGTGACTCGCGTCGGCAATGACAACTGGATCATGGCCTACGTGCATCTGGCCCATGACTGCCAGGTGGGCGATCGCACCATCTTCGCCAATAACGCACAATTGGCCGGTCACGTGCACATCGGCGACTGGGCGATTCTCGGCGGCTTCACCGTCGTCCATCAGTTCGTGCGCATCGGTGCGCATTGCATCACGGCGATGGGCACCATTTTGTTGCAAGACGTGCCCCCTTACGTGACGGCCGCCGGCAATCCCTGTGCGCCGCATGGCATCAACAGCGAAGGGCTGAAGCGGCGCGGTTTTTCGCCCGCAGCGATTGCGGCATTGCGGCGTGCCTACAAGACGCTCTATCGCAGCGGACTCAAGCTTGACGAGGCCAGCGCCGCTATTGCCGCTACGGTGCCTGAAGAGGCTGCGCTGGCGCCCTTGGCAGACTTTTTGGCAGTACCCGGCCGCGGCATCATCCGATAAATGTCGCTTCTCCGTATTGCCATGGTGGCTGGCGAAGCCTCGGGCGACCTGCTGGCCGCGCACCTGATCGAAGCGCTCAAGCGCCGTCTCCCCGGCGCCGAGAGTGTTGGCCCCCCGCTCTCGCCGCATTCAGAAAAAACGCGGCTCGCTGCCCCCCACCCCCAGAGGGGGCAATCCGCGGACCTCGGCTTGGGACGGCCCGGCGCCGAGTTTTTCGGCATCGGCGGGCCGAAGATGCAGCGTGCCGGCTTCGATGCCTGGTGGCCGGCGGAAACCCTGGCGGTGCGCGGCTATGCCGAAGTGCTGCGCCATTACCGCGAAATTGCCGGTGTGCGGCGCGCGTTGCTCAAGCGCTTGCTGGCAGACCCGCCGGATGTCTTCATCGGTGTCGACGCGCCGGATTTCAACCTGTGGCTGGAAGCGCGGCTCAAGCGCGCCGGCATTCGCACGGTTCATTACGTCAGTCCCTCGGTCTGGGCCTGGCGCCGCGGGCGCGTCAAGCGCATCGCGCGGTCGGTGGATCATCTGCTGGCGCTGTTTCCGTTCGAGCCGCCGCTCTATGAAAAGACCGGCGTGGCGGTCACCTATGTCGGTCATCCCGTGGCGGACGGGGTGCCGCTGGAGGTCAGTCGCAGCGAGGCGCGCGCGCGGCTTGAGCTGCCTGCCGGCGCCCGCCCGGTGTTCGCACTGCTGCCGGGCAGCCGCCAGTCGGAAGTACGCTGCATGGCTGCGCTGTTCATCAAAACGGCGGGGCTGCTGCGGACGCGTTTTCCCGATGCCTTGTTTCTCGTCCCGCTGGTTTCGCGCGAAACGCGCAATCTATTTGAAAGCGAAATCTGGGCTCGGGGTGCGCAGGAGTGGCCGATCAACATGTTGTTTGGCCACGCCCAGGACGCCTTGGCCGCCTGCGACACGGCGCTGGTGGCGAGCGGTACGGCCACGCTGGAGGCTGCGTTGCTGAAAACGCCGATGGTGATCACTTACCGCATGTCGTCCTGGTCATGGTGGCTGATGAAGCGCATGCACTACCAGCCCTGGGTCGGTCTGCCCAACATTCTCGCCGGTCGTTTTGTCGTGCCGGAATTCCTGCAGGACGCTGCGACGCCGGAGAATCTGGCGCAGGCACTGGGGAATCTGGTGGTCGACATCGAGGTCAGGAAGCGCCTGACGCATCTGTTCACCGACATGCATCGCCAGTTGCGGCAGAACACGGCCGAAAAGGCTGCGAGTGCGATTTTGTCTATGCTGCCGCAATGATCTGTGGCGTCGATGAGGCCGGTCGCGGACCGCTGGCCGGTCCGGTGGTCGCGGCCGCGGTGATTCTTGATCCGGCACGGCCGATTGTCGGCCTGGCCGATTCCAAGAAGCTGACTGCCAAACGGCGCGAGCAACTGGCTCTGGAAATTCGCGAGAAAGCACTGGCCTGGGCCGTTGCCGAGGCCAGCGTCGAGGAAATCGACGCCATCAATATTTTGCAGGCCACGCTGCTGGCGATGCAACGCGCCGTGGCCGGTCTGGGCTTGCAGCCAGCCGAAGCCTTGATCGACGGCAACCGCTGTCCCGTCCTGGCCATGCCGGCGCGCGCCATCATTGGCGGCGATGCCATGGTGGCCGAGATTTCGGCGGCCTCCATCCTGGCGAAGACCACGCGCGATACCGGTCTGCTGGTGCTCCACGAGCGCTATCCACAATATGGTTTTGACCGCCACAAGGGTTACGGCACGGCCCTGCATCTGGCGGCCCTGCGCAGCCATGGCGCCACGCCGCATCACCGGCGCAGCTTTGCGCCGGTCAGGGATGTGCTGAAGTGAAACGGCGATGAAATCCATCGCCTCGCGCGACAATCCGGGCTTCAAGGCCTTGCGCAGCCTCGCGCAGGATCACCGGCTGCAACGCGATTCCGGACGTACGGTGATCGAAGGGCCGCACTTGCTGACTGCCTGCCTCGACCATGGCGGCGTACCCGAGTTGCTGGCGGTGAGCGAGAGCGCGGTAGACAAGCCCGAGGTGGCTGCGCTGCTGGCGCGTGCCGCCGCCAGTGAAACCATCGTATTGCGCGATGTATTGTTTCGCGAGATCAGCGAACTTGCCACGCCCGTCGGCATTCTGGCGCGCATCGCTATACCACACGAACCGGCGACGTTCCCGGTTGGCGACTGCCTGCTGCTCGATGCCGTGCAGGATGCCGGCAACGTCGGCGCGCTGTTGCGCACCGCCGCCGCTGCCGGTGTACGTGACGTGCTGCTGGGCACTGGTTGCGCCGGGGCCTGGACGCCGCGCGTGTTGCGCGCCGCGCAGGGCGCGCATTTCGGGTTGCAGATTCGCGAGCAGGTCGATCTGGCGAGTTTCCTTCGACACTACACCGGTGCCTCTATCGCCACCGTGGCGCACGCCGGCGCCGAGCTTTACGCGCTTGATTTCGCGCAGCCGACCGCCTGGCTTTTCGGCAATGAGGGGGGGGGGCTCGCACCGGAACTGATTGCAAGCACGAAGCGCCGTGCGACGATCCCGCTGGCTGCCGGCAGCGAATCGCTTAACGTCGCCGCCGCCGCGGCCATTTGCCTCTTTGAAATGCGGCGACAACGTAGAATGCAAAAATAGGCACTGGCCGGACGACGCCAGAAAGTCGGCGCTGGCGGGACGGCGTCTCATCTCGGAGAGGGCTCATGGAAATCGAATGGTGGCATTGGGCGGTCGGCGGCCTGGCCTTGATCGTGGCCGAACTGGTCGTGCCGGCCTTTGTACTGGTCTGGTTCGGGCTGGGCGCCCTGGTGGTCGCGGCCGTGGTGGCCTTGACCACGATCGGCACGATGGCGCAACTGGCACTCTGGCTGGTGGTTTCGGTGGCCATGGTGGCCGGCTGGTTCAAGGTGTTCAAGCCGAACATGCACAAGACGCGCATCGGCATGGCTTCCGCATCCGTGGTCGGCGAGATCGGCATGCTGGTCAGGGCTGTGGCGCCTTTCGAGAAAGGGCAGGTGCGCTTCCAGAAACCGATTCTCGGTACGGATGTCTGGGAGTGCATCGCCGACGAGGCGATCAAGAGCGGTGAGCGGGTACGTGTGCTGGATGTGGCAGGCAGTTTTCTCAAGGTCGGGAGGGCCGAAACATGACTGATATGCTGATTTTTGTCATTGCACTGCTGGTATTCGCGGGGATCACGCTGGCGAAAGGTGTGCGCATCGTGCCGCAGGGCCAGGAATGGATCGTCGAACGCCTGGGCAAGTATCACGGCACGCTGCTCCCCGGTCTCAACATCATCATTCCCTACCTTGACCAGGTCGCCTACAAGCTGGTCACCAAGGACATCATCCTCGACGTGCAGGAGCAGGACATCATCACCAAGGACAACGCGGTGATCCTCACCAATGCCATCGCCTTCATCAAGGTCACCGACCCGATCAAGGCGGTGTATGGCGTGACCGATTTCTCCGAGGCGATCCGCAACATGATCATGACGACGTTGCGCTCCATCGTCGGCGAGATGCAGCTTGACGAGGCGCTGTCGAACCGCGACAAGATCAAGGCGCGGCTGCGCGAAGCCATTGCCGACGAGGCGATCGACTGGGGACTGACCGTCAAGTCGGTTGAAATCCAGGATATCAAACCCTCGCCCTCGATGCAGAAGGCGATGGAACTGCAGGCCAGCGCCGAGCGCGAGCGCAAGGCGATGGTTACCAAATCCGAAGGCGAGAAACAGTCGATGATCCTGCAAGCCGAGGCGCGCCTCGAATCGGCGCGGCGCGACGCCGAAGCCCAGGTGATGCTGGCCGAGGCCAGCGCCGAGGCGATCCGCCGCGTGTCGGCGGCCATCGGTGACCAGGAAATGCCGATGCGCTATCTGCTCGGCGAAAAATATATTGCCGCGATGGCGCGCCTGGCTGAATCGGACAATGCCAAGACCGTGCTGATCCCCGGCGATATCCAGGAAACGCTGCGTTCGGTGCTGGGGCGCGTCAGGGCCTGATCAAACTGCGACGGAGCGGTGCTGCTTGAGGCTGTGGGCAGCGACGAACAGCAATATGCCCAGCGTGGCTGACGTCAGTGCCAGCGGCATGAGCGTGCCATCATGGCTTGCGCCCACCCAGGTGCCCGTCAGCAATGCGACAAACATCGTGAAGAAGCCGAGCAGGCCGGCCGCCGCGCCGGCCTCGCGCGGGAATGGCGCCACCGCGCCGGCCTGAACGCAGGGATTGTTGAGGCCATGGGCAGCCATCGTCAGGAACATGCACAGCAGCACCACGGACCAGTGATGGAAGCCGGCCAGCACCAGTGCGGCGAACAGCAGGCCCGAAAACATCGAGAGGCTGGCGCCGACGGTCAAGGTCGTGGCCAGGCCGATGTGGGTGAGCAGGCGGCGACAGGCCAGGGTGCCGATCAGATAGCCCGAAACGCCGAAGGCGAAACAGTAACCATAGATTTCGGTCGATACCCCCAGCACGTTGATCAGCACGAACGACGAGCCGGAAATGTAGGTGAAGATTGCCGCATACGAAAGCGCGCCCGGTAGCGCATACGCCCAGAAAAAGTCGGCTCTGGCGATACGGCGATAGACGCCGAGGAGATTGCGCAGGTGCACCGCCGCGGGGTTCAGGTGCTGATTGGTTTCCGCCAGAAACCGGTAGGCGGCCATGCCGAGCACGACGCAGAACAGCGTATGAAAGACGAAGGCGGCGCGCCAGCCGTACCAGACCTGCAGGTAGCCGCCGAGGATTGGCCCGAAGAGCGGCGCCAGCGACAACAGCGAGCTGGCGCGGGCAATCATCCTGGCGCCATCGGCGGGGGCATAGACGTCGCGGATCAGCGCGCGGGCGACGACGATGGCGGTGCAGCAGCCAATCGCCTGGACAAAGCGGGCGGAGACCAGCAGGCTGAGTGTCGGCGCCAATGCGCAGGCCAGGCTGGCGCCGACATAGATCGTCAAACCCCACAGCAACACCGGTCGCCGGCCAAAGCGGTCGGAAAGCGGGCCGCTGATCAACTGGGCGACGCCAAAGCCGATGACGAACAGGGACAGGGTTTGTTGCACCGCCGCCGGCGTGACGCCGAAATCGGTGGCCAGATGGGGCAGCGAGGCGAGATACAGGTCGGTCGACAGCGGCTGCAACATCAGGCAGCCGACGATCAGCCAGAGCAGAACGGACGGCGCCATCAGGTCCTTTCGCGCATCACCGATTCTTATCCTTCATGATCTGGCTTTTCTCTCTTACCCAGTCGCGCTGCTTGTCGCTCTCGCGCTTGTCGAATTGCTTTTTACCCTTGGCCAAGCCGATTTCCAGTTTGATGCGCCCCTTGCTGAAGTGCAGATTGAGCGGCACCAGCGCATAGCCGGCGCGTTCCACTTTGCCGATCAGCTTGCCGATCTCGCGTTCGTGCAACAACAGCTTGCGCGTGCGCACGGGGTCCGGGTTGATGTGTGTCGAAGCGGTCGTGAGCGGGCTGATATGGCAGCCGATCAGCCACAATTCGGCATTCTTGATGATGACGTAGGCTTCTTTCAACTGCGCGCGACCGGCGCGAATCGACTTGACTTCCCAGCCTTCGAGCACCAGTCCGGCCTCGAAGCGTTCCTCGACGAAATAGTCGTGGAAGGCTTTTTTGTTTTCGGTGATGCTCATGATGGCGTGGGTGGGGAAGCCAGGTACGCGTTAGACGTTAGAATCCATGCATTCTAATGCAGCACCTTGCTATGGCCCTTGTCGAAAAATCTGTATTGATCCCGCGTACCGCCGAGCAGATGTTCGAGCTGGTCGATCGTGTCGAGGATTACCAGAAATTTCTGCCCTGGTGCGGCGGTGCCGATCTGATTTCCCGCTCCGCCGAGCGTACCGTCGCCCGCATCCATGTCAATTACCATGGCATCAAGGCGCATTTCGCTACGGAAAACGCCAAGGATCCCCCGCACTCGATGAAAATCGCCTTGCGCGAGGGGCCTTTCAAGCGTCTCGACGGTGGCTGGCGCTTTATCGCACTGGGCGATGTCGGTTGCAAGGTCGAATTTCGCCTGCACTACGAGTTTTCCAGCAAAATGCTGGAAAAGGCACTGGGGCCGGTGTTCGGCTTCATTGTGGATTCTTTTGTCGATTCCTTTGTCAAGCGCGCCAATCATGTCTATGACTGACCGTATCCAGGTCGAAGTGACCTATGCCCACACCGAACGGCAGGATGTCGTGCCGCTTACCCTGCCCGCAGGCGCAACCCTGCAACAGGCCCTTGAAGCTTCGGGCTTGTTGGCGAAATATCCGGAAATCGATGCTGCCAAGGGCAAATTCGGGATTTACAGCAAGTTGGCGCGGCTAGATACGGTATTGCGCGACCTCGATCGCGTCGAAATCTACCGGCCGTTGATTGCCGACCCCAAAGAAGTGCGCAAACAGCGCGCCGCCGAGGGGAAGGTAATGAAAAAGGGTGGTGGGCCGGCGGAAGAGTAGTTCTTGGTTCCCTGAGGGAAAAGGTCGTGCAGCGAATTTTTCGAGGGGCTATTTTGCCGGCGGATTGCACCAGGATTCGACACTTTTCCTGGCCTTGCCGAGCTCTGCTTCGCGTACTGCGCCATCGAGGTTGACCCGCTCACCTTTGGCATCGATGGTGAAGCGTATCTGGCCCGATTCGAGCGAGGCCAGATTGCTGCGCGCTTGGCGGCAATTCTCTTCGCGCTGTTGGTTTGCGGCCTGTTCTTCCTGGGCCTTTGTGGCAGACTCCTTGGCTTTTTGCTGTTTTTCGCGCTCATCCAGCTGTTTTTGGGCGTTGGCGCTCTTGATGGCCTCGACGTCCACGGTTGGGGGGGCAGCCAGTTTGCGCGAATCGGCCTGCCGTTCGGCGGGTGGTCGATCCCCGTAATGAACCTTGCCGCTGGCATCTTTCCACGAGTAGACCTGGGCCAGTCCACTGGCCGGCAGCAAGGCGATCAGCACAAACGTGATCAAGGAAGCGGGGTGGTTTGGATGCATGGTTTTTCCTTCAAGTCTTTTGCCGGGTTGGTTTGCCCGGGCACTGGCCGGTCCGTATAATAGCGGTCTTTGGATACAAGGATAACAGCATGCGACTCATCCAGAAGGCGCTGACCTTCGACGACGTTCTCCTGATTCCTGCCCATTCGGCAATCCTTCCCCGCGATGTTTCCCTGGCAACCCGCCTGACCCGAAAAATCCAGCTCAACATGCCGCTGGTTTCGGCGGCGATGGACACGGTTACCGAAGCGGGTTTGGCGATCGCCCTGGCGCAGGAAGGCGGCATTGGCATCATCCACAAGAACTTCGAGCCCAAGCTGCAAGCCGCCGAGGTGGCGAAGGTCAAGCGTTACGAATCGGGCGTGGTCAAGGACCCGATCACCATCCCGCCGACCATGACGGTGCGCGAAGTGATGGCCTTGACCCGTATCCACAAGATCTCCGGCTTGCCGGTCGTGGATAACGGCAAAGTTATCGGCATCGTCACCAACCGCGACCTGCGCTTCGAAACCCGGCTGGGCGAAACCATCGGCAACATCATGACGCCGCGCGAGCGGCTGGTTACCGTCAAGGAAGGGGCCGGTCTCGATGAGGCGAAGGCACTGATGCACAAGCATCGCCTGGAGCGGGTGCTGGTCATCAACGAAAACTGGGAACTGCGCGGCTTGATGACGGTGAAGGACATCCAGAAAGCCTCCGACCACCCGTTGGCCACCAAGGACGAATTCGGTCGCCTGCGCGCCGGGGCAGCCGTCGGCGTCGGTGAGGGCACGGAAGAGCGCGTGGCCGCGCTGGCCGAGGCCGGGGTCGATGTCATCGTGGTCGATACGGCTCACGGTCACTCCCAGGGCGTGCTGAAGCGCGTCGAATGGGTGAAGAAAAATTATCCTTCCATTGAGGTGATCGGCGGCAATATCGCCACCGGCGATGCCGCCCGGGCGTTGGTCGATCATGGTGCCGATGCCGTCAAGGTGGGCATCGGCCCCGGTTCGATCTGCACCACGCGGATCGTTGCCGGCGTCGGCGTGCCGCAGATCACGGCGGTCGATAATGTGGCGACGGCGCTGGCGAATACCGGCGTGCCGCTGATTGCCGATGGCGGCATTCGTTTTTCAGGCGACATCGCCAAGGCGATTGCCGCGGGCGCGCACTCGGTCATGCTGGGCGGCTTGTTTGCCGGTACCGAAGAAGCGCCAGGCGAGACGGTCTTGTTCCAGGGACGCTCATACAAGGCCTATCGCGGCATGGGCAGCCTGGGGGCCATGAAACAGGGGTCCTCGAAAAGAAGTCGCGCTACTTCGGGCCGTTCCCCAGCGGTCTGGCGGTGCGCGACA
>CAZOMI010000005.1:1945-71898 GCA_964580925.1 uncultured Methyloversatilis sp. | reverse complement strand
TTTCAGACACGATTTAACCCCAAATTCGTGTCCAGAAAAATCGGGGGCGGCTCAGACGGTTCTCTGCCGTAGCAGTTCGTAACTATCGGTTAATTTATCGATAGATAGTTTTAGCTGCTCTGAATCGAAAAGCTTCGGAAACGAGTGCTTTTAGCCTCCGAATTGTTGGGGGCCGCGTGCAAACATTATCGAATGGTCTTTCGTTCATCGTTTGCACTTCCTTTTTTGATTCTCACGATCAGTTTTCCTCTTCGCGCTGAGGATCTGGGCAGTTTTGGCCCCACCTACGAAATCATTGAGCGAGACCTGCTCGAGGTCATTCAGGACAAGTTTCGGCGCATGGATAAATCCGGCGAACTGTCCAAGATGCAGGAGGATTACAAGCGGCAAGTCATCGGTGCAATTGAGCGCCCCAAAGCAGTACGGGGCATACGAGCAACTGAAACTGCTCGAACCTTCTATATCGACCCGACATGGACGCTCGACAGAAATGTGGTGGATGAGAAGGGAAGGGTGCTCTTTCCTGCGGGAACCACAGTTAATCCGTTCGATTACGAGAAACTATCCAAGACGCTTCTTTTCTTGGATGCGCGGGACAAGGGGCAGGTCGAGTTTGCGAAGCGATTTCTCTCGAGTGCTAAAGGCTTGGTCAAGCCGATTCTGGTGGGTGGTGAGCCGCTAAAACTCATGCGCGAGTGGAAGCGCGAGATTTTCTACGACCAAGGTGGCGCACTTACCCGGCGTTTCTCAATTACCCAATCCCCAGCCGTCGTGTCGCAGGAAGGGAAAAGACTTCGTGTTGATGAGATTCGTCTGTAAAGCGGCCCTCTGTGTCATCTGGATGATGGTCGCAATGGCAGCCGCCCAAGCGGCAACGTGTAAAGGCAAATTCGCCAATCCGATCACTGACATTTGCTGGTCATGCATGTTTCCTCTCAAGATCGGTGGGGCAACGCTGGCATCGATGGACCAGGAAGACACGGCGAATCCCGGTGGGAATCCAGCCTGCTTTTGCGGTAATCCGCCCAAGTTTGGATTCAAGGTCAGTTTCTGGGAGCCGGTACGCCGCGTTGATGTAGTGCGAGACCCCTTCTGCATGGTCAGCCTCGGCGGAATCAGGATGGATCCGGGGTTTGATGCACCAGTAGCCAGTCGCTTCCGACGCGACGGGCAGGATCAATCATCCTTCTACCAGGTGCATTGGTACGTTGATCCGATCATCTACTACCTGCAGGCAGTCCTCGATAACTCCTGTTTGGAAAATCAGGGCTTCGATGTCGCCTACCTGACCGAACTCGATCCACTCTGGAAGGATGACGAACTCACCCGAATACTGAATCCCGACGTGTATCTCTTTGGCAATCTTCCAGCACGCGCCGCTTGTGCTGCCGACTGCGTTGCTGCAACTTCCGGATTTCCGAACAACACCTTCTTCTGGTGCGCCGGCTGCCAAGGTAGCTTGTATCCGTTAAACGGAAACATTCAGGCACACGTCGGCGGTGTTCAGGCATCAAGCCTCGAGGTCTACCGCATTACCGCCAAGTTGCACCGGGAAATGCTGATGTGGGCGGCTTCTGGCGAGGACGGAATGTGTGGCTATTACCCGCAGCCCGTCCTGGACAAGACAGGCTACAAGTACCACATGCTGTACCCGATCCCGCAAACGAAGAAGATTGCCGGCAAATGCTGCCAGCCGCTTGGGCGCAGCACCGCTTTATGGGGGGCAGGGCGGGAGTTTCCGTTTGAAGGCGAGGACTTTGCGTACCAGATTTTCAGGAAACGCAACTGTTGCCAGGGTGCGGTTGGTCTCGGGAACTGATTATGCAAACTCCCCGCAAATTCGTTTCACTCCTGCCTGCCTTGATCCTGCTGCTGACGTCTTCAGTGACGTTGGCACAGGAATCTCCTTTGGTCGGCAATCAGCCGGTGCGCCTGCCGACATCCGAGGAGATGCAGAAGTCTCAAAGCAGGGCGAGGGAGGCAATGCAGCGTATCCCGGATTCTGAGCAATCCATGCGGCTCTATGGCAGAGGGATCCCGAATATTGAGGCACTGCCCCAGGCGGCGGTGCCGGCTCCGGACATTGCGACAATCGCCGAAAAGTTCAATGAACTGGGCAAAGCCTCTGCACCAAAGAATGAGCAGCCAGATCTTTTGATCATGGTATCTCTCTCAATGCCCAGAGATGCCTTGGAGCGAACGGCAGAGCAGGCCGAGCGTGCTGGAGCAACACTTGTTTTTCGGGGGCTGAAGGGTGACTCCATGACCCGAATGGGGGAGGAAATTCAGTCAATCATCGGCAAGCGCAACGTCTCGGCGGTTGTTCATCCTCCCGCCTTCCGGCAATTCAGTGTCACCAGGGTGCCTGCGGTTGTAATCGCCCGACCGGAAGCCGGAACGGTTCTCGAGAACGGCTGCTCTCAAGCTGGGACTTTCGTCAAGGTGGCAGGCGACGTTTCGCTTGACTATGCGCTTGAGCATATCGAGCGCAAGAGTTTGACATGGGGGCAGATTGCCAGGGCGTATCGTAACCGGATTGTCAGGGGAATCAATTGAGGCAATTCATTTGGGTTGTCGCGCTATGTTGCTCGACGATCGCTTTCGCAGACCAGGGAGCTGCATTTCAGGAGGGCAAGACACTTGGTGGTGGGGCCAACACGGCGACGTTTTCAGGAATTGGTAGTGGGGCAGCAGCAGACAAAGTGCCCGCTTACGGCTCAAGTCCCACCGAAGCGCAGTTGTACCAGGGTGGCCAAGGGCAGCTGACTGGGCCGGGTATCGGTAAGGTGCAAAACTGCGGCAGCTACACGGCAGGCACGAACACGATTGCCAATCAAGAATGCGAGGCGATCAACTTTCTTGCACGCAACCCGCAAATCCGTCCTCAATTCAACATCACCCAGAACGACCCGATGGTCATCGGGGCAAAGAATGCACGAGATAACGCCGAAAGCTTCTTTCAGTCCATTGGCCTCGATGGTGGGGCCGGAACTAGCTCGCAGTGCACCACTAAGACGGAGGTAACGCCACCACAGTACTCGGTTGAAACATGCTCTTCAGCTAGCGAGATTGTCATGCAGCAATGCACCATGGGTCGAGTGATCAACATTGATACTGATGCCAACTTTCAGTGCGAGCAAACCATCAATGCCTATGAAAACCTGAAATGTCGGCGTGGAAGTTCCGTAACTGTGGGGTTTGGTCAATGCACCCCAGGGGCGTGGCTCGGACGGGCGGCGTACATGGATTGCAGTTGGTGCGTGGATCCGTACCTGGCCATGAATGTTTATTGCGGAAGTGACGGACGATCCTACAGCGTAAATCCATATCGATCCTACGACGGTGTGAATCGGTATGACTACAACTGGATCGGTTATCCATGGGATGGAAGCTACGGATACTTCAATGTGGCCGTAGCTCCCGGCACATCGGTGGTTGATTATTACGTAAGCAATATTGGTTTCGGCTGCAATCTGTATATCTACTACAGCGTCAGCTGTAACTCGACCACCTGTACACCATCGGTTCGGGGTGTGAGTCAGGGATGCAATGCCTCAAGCGGCAGCGGTTCAGGCAGCCCGCTCACGCTCCCCATGACCAAGACTGTCAGCAACTGGACCTCAGATCAGTGCCTGGCGCTGAAGGCGCGCACGCAATGAGACTTCTTGCCATCTTGCTTTTTATTGTCAGCGCAACGGCTATTGCTGCTGACTGCAAGCTGACAGGCACTGTGTGCGTTGATACATCGGCCTCCAAGAGCATTTCCGGGGTCACGGTTACCTTGGCTGAGGTTGGAGGGTGCTGGGAATACGAGGACACCTACACCTGCATCAAGCCGAATGCAGTCAATTACTGCCAGCCTTTCGTTAGTGCGCAGCCTGCGTGTTGGCAGAGCAGTTCTCAGTGCAGTCAGATGGATACGCTGATGAATAGTGGCTGTATGAGGTATTTGCAGACCTGGCGATGCGGAGATCCTGCGACGCCTACGCCAGCAAATACGATACGCCTCGATGACACGTACACGTTGATCTCAAGCAATTACGATCCAGCACCGTGCGCCACGCTTGAAGCCAACTGCTCGATCGCCGAGAGCACCTGCATATCGACCACGCCGCCAACATTGCCGCCTGGTATCTCGCCAAGCTCAGTGGCCCCTGATGGTTGCTTTGAGAAGAAAAACACATACGCCTGCCTGACCGGCAAGGCTGACACCTCGGAATGCGACGGCTACGCGGCGAATCCAAACTGTACGCAGCAGACTTCAAGCTGCACCGATACAGTCAGTGGACAGTGCGTTCTTGAGCAACGAACCTACCAGTGCATGTCGAAGCCACCGCAATCCAGCACCGTGACTGATTGCTCTGGTCAGCTCTATTGCCAGAACGGGAATTGCTTTGACAAGGGCTACCCAAACGATGCTGACTTCGCCCGCTCAATGGCGCTCCTGGAAGCGGCGCGCGAAGCCGGGGTATATGGCAGCGAAACATCGATATTCAGTGGCGCTGATTCGCGTTGCAAGATCAAGTTGTTCGGCTTGGCCAACTGCTGCAAAAAGAGTAGCGGAGGTGGAGGATTCTCGAATTTCAGCCTGTTTGGCACAGCCATGTCCGTGGGTGGGCAGGCTCTTGATGTCGGTTCGTCATATGTCTATGACGCTCTCTACGATTCACCGACTCTTCAGCAAGGCCTCGGTGCAATGCTCGGGGTTACTGGAGCTGACGGGCTGTTCAATCCGTCTTTCAGCTTCTATGGCTTTTCGTTCCAGTTCCTGCCTAGCCAAGGATTTGTCTTTACCGGTTTTGATCCAACTTCACTGGCCATTCAGATTGGTCTGATGATTCTTCAGGATCTCTTGTCTTGCGAGCAATCTGAGCAGATCCTGGCAATGCGGCGCGGGCAGAACCTCTGCCATGAGGTCGGCACGTATTGCTCGAAGGAATTGAAGCTGATCGTGACCAAGATATGCATCGAGCACACTAAGTCCTACTGTTGCTACAACAGCCGGTTGGCCAGGATCATCAACGAGCAGGCGCGAGGTCAGATTGGCAAGGGCTGGGGTGGCCCCAAGAGCCCGAATTGCTCCGGCTTTACTCCAGCTGAGTTTGCTGCAATTGATTTCTCAAGTATCGACATGTCCGAGTTTACCGCCGAGATTATGGCCAACATCAAGATGCCGAATGTCGGCTCAATGAGCCACCAGATCAATACATCCGTTCAGCAAAAGCTGCAGAACTACTACCAGAGGTGAGGTGTGAGAATAGTAATAGCCATGGGACTTTTCTGGATTGCATTCAGCCAGGATGTCGCTGCCGCTGAATACTCCAACCTCAAGTGGGCGATGCTGGAAGCGATTGATGCCCCGGGGGGCGTGGTTACTGGGACTGTAGTCGGACCAATCGCAGACAAGTTCGCCTCAACCACGGGATCGAGGAGCCTGGTCATGGTTGAGGTAACCACCGTAAAGAATTATCGACAGGATGGTTGCAAGCGACTCAACATTCGACTTAAACAGGCCAATGTTTCTGCGAAAGATGGAAAGTTAGCTGATTTCGGAATCGACTACGGCGTGAATCTCTGTCGAGATGGCAGCCCGCCAACAGAGGGGATGGATCTGGAATATGTTGGCAAAGCGCTTGGTACGGATTCCTCAGAGCCTATGCACATAGGTAAATAAGCAGTGCTCCCCCCCGGCATTGGTTTCACCACAGTGCAGCTCAACCGATCCAGGGAGGATGACAAGGTGACTTCCAGTCATGTGCATGGGCGAATCCCCCCAGACGTAACCCCCTAGATGCCTGATTACATCGTGAAAGGCGTCGCCCTTCGCGCAGACCAGATAGGCCACCGGATTGGCCACGACGCAGTGCGTTCCGATGTCCATGCCGTCAGATTGACGTAACTAAACTCAACACGGTTGGCCGGACGCGCACTGGGAGGTCGATGCAGTCTGAGGATTCTCCTGTTTTTTGTCTACGGTCACAGACTTGCCCATCTCAACAGGCAACGTATTCGGGTAGTCATACCCTGTCCCCTTGCTGTGGTCGATCAACGCTCCAATGCCGCCCCCAAAAATGATGTTACCGAACATCGATCCAGCCGCGCGGGAAATGGCGGTCAGCAGGCCATCGACCAAGCCTTCCTTCTTGCAGACGACATTCAGATTCTCCCCGCTTTTGCGGACATCGACCTGCCCCGGCGCCTTGGCCAGCCATGTGCCCTTGTCGTTTGTCAGGGAACAATCCACGTCCTTGACCGGAGATCCCTCATAGGTTGCAGTTACGGACAACCGTTGGTTCTCTGATTGTGTGATGGTTGAGCAACCAGTTGACAGCACAACAGAGGTAATCAGCACTGCAGACAAAACAGTTTTCATTTCAACTCCCGATGATGGGTTCGATGATCCCGGAGAACATTGAGATCAATGTGTCCGGCTGGCGTTTCAGTGCTGTATTCTGCTGACTCAGTGGCTCACTGGGTGATGCTGTCATCCGCTCTGCATTAACTATTTGGAATCGCCATGGATCGCACCGAACGCTTCTACAAGATTGATCAGCTTATCAATGACCGGAAGATTGTCCCCTTCAAGGATCTTCAGGATCAGCTCGAGGTCTCCCGGGCCACGCTGAAGCGTGACCTTGAATACATGCGCAATCGCCTGAACGCCCCGATAGTCTGGGATCGCGACGCCGGCGGCTACCGTTACGAGATGACTCCTGCTGCGGTGGGTGGGCAGTACGAATTGCCCGGTCTGTGGTTTAACTCAAGTGAAGTACATGCACTGCTGACCATGCAGCATTTGCTGGCCAACGTCGATCCAGGGGGTATTCTTACCCCGCACATTCAGCCACTGATGTCTCGTCTGAATGCAATCCTTGGTGCCGCAGACAACACTGTCGAGGAGATTCGTAAGCGTATTCTCATTGTCGGCCAAGGCAAGCGCATGATGAAGATCGAGCATTTTGAGCGCGTCGGATCTGCACTACTTCGCCGCAAGCGCATGACGATTACGTACTTCGCGCGCGGCAAGGGGGAAACCACTGAGCGCGAGGTCTCACCCCAGCGCCTTGTCCATTACCGAGATAACTGGTACCTCGACGCTTGGTGCCATCTTCGTAACGGTTTGCGTAACTTTGCTGTCGATTCGATTTCGCGTGTCGAGGTACTGGAGAAGAAGGCAAAGGATGTGTCCCGCACTTCCATGGATGAAACCCTTGGCCCGGGTTACGGGATATTCACGGGAAAGAATGTCCAGTGCGCCAGACTCAAATTCACTCCAGAGCGGGCCCGGTGGGTTGCACAAGAGACTTGGCATCCCAATCAAAAGGGCACACTAGAACCCGATGGTAGTTTTGTTTTGGAACTGCCTTATTCCGATGACCGGGAGCTGATCATGGACATTTTGAAGTACGGGGCAGATGTCGAAGTAGTGGGGCCAGGAAGTCTGAAGAAAAGGGTCAGGTCCGAGATCCAGAAGATGGCTGAAAGGGACTGGTCAGTTGCTCAATCGATTTGCAGCCAATGACCGTTTCGGTCGATTAGCAAGAACTCAGTATCCGGAAGGTTTTTGACTTCCCCCGCCGTTCTAACGACAGAAATCAGATCGAGGCTATCTTTTGCGGCTTGCCGAATCTCGCCTTTTTGATTCGATCGTGACGGTAGCCCCTTTTAGAAAAATACCTCAGAAATCACGTGTGACAGCCTTTGCTCTTGCGAATTATCGTCACATGAACCAAGGCAAAGGCACCCTGAAGCCCGTCGGTCACAATTTGGGCACAGTAGAGGAGGGTAGTGAAAGGGGTATTTCGGTCACAATTTGGGCACACTTGAAAACAAAAAAGCCGACTTTCGTCGGCTGTTTTGCTTCTGCTGCGGCCTGCCATCCTGTGGATGATTTGCCAAAATACCTAATAAATCAAGGTAGTTGGCGGAGAGGGAGGGATTCGAACCCTCGTTAGGATATTATCCTAAACACGCTTTCCAGGCGTGCGACTTAAACCACTCATCCACCTCTCCGCGGTGGTGTGTTGCTTTGGCAGGGCGCGGATTCTAGCAGAATTAGACCACCCCGAAGACGCAGCTTAGCTGCGTCCGCCCCTCAAGGGGCCTAAAACACTTGGGACGGCCCTGCGTGTCTTAGCCTTCGCTGTGCCGCAAGGAAAGGTCGATGGCGCGCACGTCCTTGGTCAGGGCTCCGACGGAGATGCGGTCGACGCCGGTTTCGGCGATGGCGCGCACGGTTTCCGGGCGGACGCCACCCGATGCTTCGAGTTCGGCGCGGCCCGCTGTCAGGCCGACGGCCTGGCGCATGCGCACCAGGTCCATGTTGTCGAGCAGGATCATGGTTGCGCCGGCATCGAGGGCTTCGGCCAGTTGTTCCAGCGTCTCGACTTCCACCTGGATGAACACCTTGCCATTCGCCAGCGCGCCGGCCCGTGCCATGGCCGCCGTGATGCTGCCGGCGGCGATGATATGGTTTTCCTTGATCAGGATGCCGTCATACAGGCCGAGCCGGTGGTTGGTGCCGCCGCCGCAACGCACGGCGTATTTCTGGGCCAGGCGCAGGCCGGGAATGGTTTTGCGGGTGTCGACGATTTTTGCCTGGGTGCCGGCGATTGCCTCTACGTAAAGCCGGGTTTGCGTCGCGATGCCGGACAGCATTTGCAGGAAGTTGAGGGCGCTGCGCTCGGCGGTGAGCAGGGCGCGGGTATCAGCGGCAATCTCGCAGACAATCTGCCCGGCCGTGATGAACTCGCCATCCTGAGCAAGCCAGTTCACGCGTGCCGTTGGGTCAAGCCGCCGGATGCAGGCGTCGAACCACGCGGCACCGCACAGCACGGCGATTTCGCGGCAGGTAACAACACCGACCGCCGGGCGGTCGATGGGGGTCAGCATGGCGGTGAGGTCGCCGCCGCCGATATCTTCGGCCAGCGCGGTCAGAACATTGCGCTCGACTTCGTGGGCTAGTGCCAGTGATAGTTCCATGATATGCAGATCGGTTTGGGAGTGTCGTTGATTCTAGCACCCAGGTTTGGCGCGGGGCTTTAGCGCGCGGCGCGGCGTTGCATGAGCGCGAGTGCGACACTGCTGCCGGCAATGATCGCCATGCCGGTCAGGGTGGTGGCGTCCGGCCAGTGATCGAAAACCAGCCAGCCTAGCAGGGTCGCCCAGATCAGCTGGACATACAGCAGGGGCGACAGGGTGGAGGCCGGCGCGAGGCGGAAAGCGGCAATCAGCATGTAGTGGCCGGTGCCGCCATAGATGCCGAGAGAGGCGATCATCAGGCCTTCGAGCAGGTTCGGCATCGGTCCGCCCCAATAGAGTGGCGCGGCGACCGTCATGCTGACCGTGCCGATCAACGCGGTGTAGAACAGCATGGTCAGCGTATTTTCCGTGGGGGAGAGCATGCGCGTCTGGATCTGATAGATGCTGTAGCAGGCGGCGGCAGCCAGCACCAGGACGAGGCCGGTCAGGTTCAGGGTGCCGCCGGGGCGGGCGATCAGCAGGGCGCCGGCGAAGCCGCAGAGGCTGGCGACCCAGTGCAGTCGACCGATCTTTTCCTGCAGGAACGGTCCGGCCAGCAAGGTGACGACCAGTGGGGTGATGAACAGCAGGGCGGTGGTTTCCGCCAGTGGCAGTTCGCGAAAGGCGGCAATGCAAAAGCCGGTCGTACCGACCAGCATCAGGGCACGCATGATCTGCAGCCTGGGTCGTTGCGTCGAAACCAGGCGCCAGCGCATGGAGGGTGCCAGCACCAGCATCATCAGCAGGAAGTGCAGGGTATAGCGCGCCCAGACCAGCATCGGCACCGGAAAGGTCTGCGAGAGATGCTTGGCCGTGGCGTCGAGCAGCGCGAAGCACATCACGGCCGCCAACATCAACAGGATGCCGCGCAAGGGGTGATGCTCAACCGCCAAAGGGGGTGATCCAGTCGTTCAGGATTTGCCGGGCGGGGTCGATGAGTTCGCCGGCCGTCAGGCCGACGGGGCCCAGGCCCTCTGCCACGCAGGCATCGGCGGCGGCGCCATGCAGGTGGACGGCACCCAGCAGGGCTTCGAGGGGCGGCCAGCCCTGCGCCAGCAGCGCGGCCAGGATGCCGGTCAGCACGTCGCCGCTGCCTGCGGTCGCCAGGCCGGGATTGCCGGTGGTATTGATGAACCAGCGGGCATCCGGGGCGACGACGATCGTGCCGCAGCCTTTCAGGGCGACATACACGCGCAGGCGCCGGGCCAGTTCGAGCGCGGCCGCCAGGCGATCCGACTGGACTTCGTCGGTGGAACAGGCCAGCAAGCGTGCCGCTTCGGCCGGATGCGGGGTGATGAAAGTCGGCGCTGGCCGGACGGTGGCTTTGCGCAGCAGCAGCGGGCTTTGCGTGAGCAGGTTGAGGCTGTCCGCGTCGAGTACCAGCGGCAGATTGTAGGAAAGCGCCTGGCCCAGCAATTCGCCCGCCTGCAGCGATTGGCCGAGACCCGGGCCGATGGCGAGAACCGTGGCGGCGTTCATGGCCTCGGCGGGTGCACGCAGCATCAATTCCGGCTGGCCATGATCGACCAGCGGGTTTTCCAGCATGCCCAGATAGACGCGTCCGGCGCCAGTGCGCAGGGCGGCCCTGCCGGCCAGCATGGGGGCGCCGGTCATGCTGGCTGCGCCGCCGACGACGGCAACGCTGCCGTAGCTGCCCTTATGGCTGTTGCGGCGGCGTGGCAGCAGGCAATGCTGGAACAGCGCCGGGGTGACCTGCTCGCCGTCCTTCATGTCGAATTTGAGGTCGAGGTCGCACAGCGTGATCTGGCCGCAATGATCGGGACCGTCCGCGGTGAGCAGGCCCGGTTTCAGGGCAATGAAAGTGGCGGTACGGGTGGCGTTAACGATCGGACCGGTTGCCTGGCCCGTGGCGGCATTCAGGCCGCTCGGCACGTCGAGGGCGAGCACCGGCCGGCCGCAGGCATTCATCCGCTCGATCCAGTCGGCATAGGCACCGGTGACCGGCCGGGCCAGGCCGATGCCGAACAGGCCGTCGATGATGAGACCCGGTTCCGTGGCCGGATAATTGCGCAGGCAGGTACCGCCGGCAGCCAGCCAGGCGGTATGCGCCCGCCGTGCCGCTCCCGGCAACAGGGCCGGATCGCCGGCAAACAGGACATGCGGGGTATGTCTGGCTTCCTTGAGCAGGCGGGCGACGACAAAAGCATCCCCGCCGTTGTTGCCGGGTCCGGCAATGATCAATGTGGGGTGGGGGCCTGCCTCGGTTCCGGCGAGCATCTCCTGCGCCACCCGGGCGGCGCCGGTGCCGGCGCGTTCCATGAGTGGCGGGGTGACCGCAGCATGGTCTGCCTCGATGGCACGCAGTGCCGCGTCTTGCAGAATGGGTAGGCTCATGCTGGCAATTGTAGTCTTCCGCGGTGTTACAGTGGAGCAATAATGCGAAGGGAACATTCATGGATCTGAACGGAATTCTGCCCGAACTGGTCACGCGCATCGCCAGCGTGCGCCGCGATTTGCACGCCCACCCCGAACTGGCTTTTGCCGAAACGCGCACGGCCGGGGTAGTGGCAAACCATCTGAAGAAGCTGGGCCTCGAAGTACATGAGGGGATTGCCGGCACCGGCGTGGTGGGGTGCCTAAAACTCGGCGACAGTGCGCGCGCCATCGGCCTGCGCGCCGACATGGACGCCTTGCCGCTGCCCGAGCTGAATACCTTTCCGCACCGTTCGCGCCATCCGGACCGCATGCACGCCTGTGGCCATGACGGCCATACGGCGATGCTGCTGGGCGCAGCCGAGGCATTGCAACTCCTGAGTGCGACCAACAACTTCGATGGCACGGTTTACTTCATCTTCCAGCCCGCCGAAGAGCATGAAGGCGGCGGGCGCGTCATGGTCGAAGAGGGGCTGTTCGAGCGCTTCCCGATGCAGATGGTGTTCGGCCTGCACAACTGGCCCGGCCTCGCGGCGGGCAGCATGGCCGTCATGGAAGGCCCGGTGATGGCGGGCGCCGACCGTTTCGAGATTGTCATTACCGCGCGCGGGTCGCACGCCGCCATGCCGCATCAGGGGACCGACGCCATCCTGGCCGGCGCCGATCTGGTGCAGGCCGTCCAGTCTCTGGTCAGTCGCACCATCGATCCGCAGGAGGCGGCCGTGGTGAGTGTGACGCGCTTTCATGCCGGCCATGCCGACAACATCTTGCCCGAACAGGCTGTGCTCGGCGGCACGGTGCGGACTTTTCGGGTTGGACTGCAGGATGCGCTGGAAGAAGGACTCGGCCGCATCTGCACCGGCATCGAGACCATCCATCGGGTGCGGGCCGAATTGCATTACGCGCGCGGTTATCCGCCGACGGTCAATGCCGTGGAGCCCACCCTGGTCTGTCGCAATGTGGCGCGTCAGATCGTCGGGGACGAGCACGTCTTTTCCAACATGAAGCCGAGCATGGGCGCCGAAGACTTCGCCTATCTGGCCAACGCGGTGCCGGGTTGTTATGTCTGGCTGGGCAACGGCAGCGGCGAAGGCGGCTGCCTGCTGCACAGTCCGCATTACGATTTCAACGACGAGATTATCGCCACCGGGATCCGCTACTGGGTACGCCTGGTGGAACAGGCGTTGGCGGGCGACCGACGCAGCGTGAAGGTCCCTTGATCCGCGGATTGAAGGGATGAACAGATGAAAGAGATGACCAAGAAATTTCCCGGACATCCCAAGCATCCGGAGCGTATCTGCTGGGGGTGCGACAAATACTGTTCAGTAGAGGATCTCGGTTGCGGCAATGGCGCCGATCGGACCCAGCATCCGATGGAATTGTTGGGCGAGGACTGGTATCTCCACGGCGACTGGGGCTTGGAATTCGAGAATGATCCGGCCATGGAGAAAGGAAATCACGCCGCCGAAGCAGTACCCGCTATCCTTGAATGCCCTGCTGGTTCAGCATGGCCTGGCCTGAAGTAAAGACTGAATATGGCCATCTGGGTCGATGCCGATGCCTGCCCCAAACCGGTCAAGGAAATCCTGTTCCGGGCCGCCACGCGTACGCAGCTCGAGTTGACCCTGCTGGCAAACCAGATGCTGGCCGTCCCCAAGTCACCCTGGATTCGCTCAATTCAGGTACCCAAGGGCTTCGACGTTGCCGACAACGAAATCATGCGCCGGATGGCTGCTGGTGATCTGGTCGTCACCGCGGATATTCCACTTGCCTCCGAAGTCATCGCCAAGGGAGGCAAAGTGATCACCCCGCGCGGCGAAGCCTACGCCGCCGGGTCGATTGCCGCTGGATGCTCCGCACCATGCCAAGCAAAATCTTTATGCGGCGAGTTTGACAGCCAGCACTTATCATTATCAGCCGCAATTCGGTAAATTCCAGAAAGAGCTGAGTCTGCCATTCAAGCCCTACGAAAAATTCGGCAAGACGGAGCAGCTTGAACGCCGCAACCTTGTGAAGCAGTTGGCAAATCCGATCTGGAGCCCTGCTCGACTGAAAGAGTATTCATGAAGAACAAATTGTCAAAGTCACGTGACACCAAGACCATCAAGCCGCCAAAGGAACAAAAGCTTTCTCGAACTCACGTCCCGGCGGAGATTGCCCCGGTTGACTGGCAGCGGACATTGCGTCGTCAGTTTGGCCGCGAACAGGCGTTCGGGCTGGAAAACATCGGTGCGGAGCCATTCTTTTCCGAGTTTCGCGTCAGTAACCCGCAGTCGAAGAACGCCTATCGCGTGGCGATACGCGGCAAGCTGCCGGGCGACAGCTACTGTGCCTGCCCGGACTACGCCACCAACGAGTTGGGTACCTGCAAGCACATTGAATTCGTGCTCGCGGCGCTGGAGAAAAAACGCGGTGCCAAGTCGGCTTTTGCGCGTGGTTACCATCCGCCATTTTCCGAGCTGTATCTGCGCAACGATGACGGACGCGCGCTTCATTTCCGTGCTGGGACGGACTGCCCACCGTCGGTGCTGAAGGCCGCCGGTCTGCTGTTCGATGCGGCGCATGGATGGGTATTGCCGCCGGAGAAATTCGGTGAGCTGGAGCGCTTTGTCGCTGCCGTGGCCAAGAGCGGTCATGAATTGCGCGCTTATGACGATGCGCTGGATTTCGTAGCCGGCCAGCGTGATGCCGCACATCGCGCAGCGGCGCTGGACGGCATCTTTCCGCGCGGCGCCGCGAACTCAAGTCTGAAAAAACTGCTCAAGGTGCCGATGTATCCCTACCAGACCGAAGGCGCACTGTTCGCCGTGCGGGCGGGCAGGGCCTTGATCGGGGATGAAATGGGGCTGGGCAAGACCATCCAGGCGATTGCCGCCGCCGAAATCCTGGCGCGGCATTTCGGCGCATCGAAAGTGCTGGTGATCTGCCCGACCTCGCTCAAGTACCAGTGGCAGAGCGAGATCAAGCGTTTTTCCGGTCGCGATTCCTTCGTCATCACCGGAGGTCGTGCGCAACGGCAGAAGGATTACATTCGCGACGACTTCTGCAAGATCACCAATTACGAAAAACTCCAGCCCGATCTGGATTTGATCGCCGCCTGGGCGCCCGATCTGGTGATCGTCGATGAGGCGCAGCGCGTCAAGAACTGGAACACCATCGCCGCCCGCGCGCTGAAGCGCATCGACAGTCCTTACGCCTTGGTGCTGACCGGCACGCCGCTGGAAAACAAGCTGGAGGAGTTGATTTCCATCGTCCAGTTCGTCGACCAACACCGTTTGGGGCCGACCTGGAAGCTGCTGCACGAGCATCAGGTCAAGGACGAGCACGGACGCGTCACCGGCTATACGGGGCTGGAAAAGATCGGCCAGACCCTGGCGCCGATCATGATCCGCCGTCGCAAATCCGAGGTGTTGCAACAGTTGCCGGAGCGCACCGACCAGAACCTGCTGGTACCGATGACCGAATTGCAGATGACTTACCACCAGGAAAACGCCGAGATCGTCACCAAGATCGTGCAGCGCTGGCGCAAGATGAAGTTCCTGTCCGACCAGGACCAGCGACGACTCACCTGCGCCTTGCAGAACATGCGCATGTCCTGCAATAGCACCTATTTGCTCGATCAGGAAACCGATCACGGCGTCAAGGCGGACGAACTGGCGGCGCTGTTCGACGGCCTGTTCGAACAACCGGAGGCCAAGGCCGTGGTGTTCAGCCAGTGGACCCGCACCCACGATATCGTGATCCGGCGCCTGGAAGCGCGCGGCATCGGTTACGTCAGCTTTCACGGTGGGGTTCCCTCGGAGAAGCGTCCGGCCTTGGTCGAACGTTTCCGCGACGATCCCGACTGCCGCGTGTTCCTATCGACCGATGCCGGGGCGACGGGCTTGAATCTGCAACATGCTTCAACCCTCGTGAACATGGATTTGCCGTGGAACCCGGCGCTGCTTGAACAGCGCATCGCCCGGATTCATCGCATGGGCCAGAAACGGCCGGTGCGGATCGTCAATTTCGTCGCCAAGGGCACCATCGAGGAGGGCATGCTCTCGGTGCTGGCCTTCAAGCGGTCGTTGGCGGCGGGAATTCTCGATGGCGGCACGGGCGAGATATCGCTAGGCGGCTCGCGCCTCAATCGCTTCATGAAGGATGTCGAGAATGTCACCGGCCACATGGGCGAAGGCGAGGCCATGACGCCTGCCGAAGAGGCCGCAGGCGTGACGACAGTGATCGAGGCGGCATCCGTGCCGGAAGCACATGCGGAGACAAAGGTCGGCGCTGGCGGGACGGCGATACCGGAGCCTGTGAGTGAAACGTCTCCGGACCCGGCCACGCGCAACGAATCCGATCCCTGGCAAGCCTTGACGCAGCTTGGCGCTCAACTGGTTGCGGCCCTCGGCGCGGCCGGCAATCCCGCGGCCCCGGCGCATCCCTGGATCGAGCGTGATCCGCATACCGGGGCGCAAAGCCTCAAACTCCCTTTGCCGCCGCCGGAAACGGCAGGAAAGATTGCCGATGTGCTTTCAATGTTGGCGAACACGTTGCGGGGGCAGCGTCCATGATTGCCAGAAAGAGGAATCAACGATGCACTCAGTGATGGTTGCCTATTGCCAGGGGCGCCATGCTGCAGTCGTCGAAAACCGACGCCGGCTGCGTGACCTCAACGACGCATCGGCGGCCCGCGCGAACTCTGGCGGAACCTGCCCGGCATCGAGCAGTTTTCCAAGGCGCGCAACATAGGCGTCGCCTTCGGCCTCATCCTTGAATCTCAAATACACCGGGCGCGGCAACACGCCCTGGCGCTTGATGCAGTATTCCCAGGCGCCAGCCTTGCGCCTTTTCATCACCATGACGAATAACTCGCGTACACGGACAATCCTCCATATTCCGGGTGGTTTGCCATCTTTTTCGGGTGGCTTTTGCCCTATTCTGCCCCGTTTCTCCACCTTTTAGCAAGCAAAACCGCAAAAGAAAAAGCCCGCAATGCGCGGGTTTGTCTTTGATTTCATTGATATTTATTTGGAGGCGCGACCCGGAATCGAACCGAGGTACACGGCTTTGCAGGCCGCTGCATAACCACTCTGCCATCGCGCCGCTGCCCGTGGCGTTCGTTTTCGCCTGGGAGGTTGAAGCTAAAAGGGGGAAAGCATTGCGCTTTCCCCCTGTGTTTTGGAGCGGGAGAAGAGTCTCGAACTCTCGACCTATACCTTGGCAAGGTATCGCTCTACCAACTGAGCTACTCCCGCGAGAGGTGCGCATTCTACCGGCGCTTTGTTTTGTGTCAACCGACCCGCGCCGTTTTTTTGAAGTTATGCGCTTAGGGCAGGCGTGCGATGCGGCTGGATGGTCTGCAACAGCTGATTGAAGACCTTCGGGTTGCCGCCGACGATGTTGCCGGTATTGAGATAGTCGCTCTCGCCCGCGAGGTCGCTGACCAGGCCGCCGGCTTCGATGATCAGCAGGGCACCGGCCGCCATGTCCCAGGGCGCCAGGCCAAATTCCCAGAAGCCGTCGAGACGACCGGCGGCGACATAGGCCAGGTCGAGCGAGGCGGCGCCCGGTCGGCGAATGCCGGCGGAGCGGCGCGTCAGATCCTTGAAGATCGCCAGGTAGGCGTCGATATGGTCGAATATGCGGTAGGGGAAGCCGGTGCCGAGCAGGGCTTCGTCAATTTTGACACGATTGCTGACGCGGATACGCTTGTCATTGAGAAAAGCGCCGCCACCTTTGCTGGCAGTGAATAGTTCATTGCGATTGGGGTCGAAGATGACGGCTTGCGTCAGTGCGCCCTTATGGGCCAGCGCGATGGAAATGGCGTATTGCGGAAAGCCGTGGATGAAATTTGTGGTGCCGTCGAGCGGGTCGATGATCCACTGAAACTCGCTATCGGCGTCTGGCCGGGAGTCGCCTGACTCCTCCGCAAGAATGGCATGGCTGGGGTAGACTTCGCGCAGTGTTTCGATGATGGTGGCTTCGGCGGCGCGATCGACTTCGGTAACGAAGTCGTTTTGTTGTTTGGCGCTGACTTTTATCTGGCTGATATCGAGGCTGGCGCGATTGATCAGGCTGCCAGCGCGGCGGGCGGCCTTGATGGCGGTGTTGAGCATTGGGTGCATGGCGGCGGGGCGATCGGGGCACTTGGCCCATACAAATAATGAACTAGAGAAGGCAAAAGCCTGCGTTGGCAGATGTTGTGCCGGAACCGGAAACGATGAATTCTAAACTGTCGGCACCTGCCGTGCCGGAATCCATGCAACGCGTCCGCGTCGTGCTTTCCCATACGAGCCATCCGGGGAACATCGGCGCGGCGGCGCGAGCCATGCGCACGATGGGCTTTTCCCGTCTGGTGCTGGTCAATCCGAAGATATTTCCCGATCCTCAGGCTTCAGCGATGGCTGCCGGCGCGGATGATGTGCTGGCGACCGCGCAGATATGTTCCAGTCTGGAAGAAGCCTTGAGCGGCACGGTTCTGGCTCTGGCATTGACGGCGCGGCGGCGCGAGTTGGCTACCGAACCACTGTGGGCGCGCGAAGCTGCCGCAGAGTTGGCTGCCGTGGCTACGCGCGATGCGGCTGCAGGTGCTGGTGAAATTGCTTTGGTGTTCGGCAACGAGACTTCCGGCCTGTCGAACGAGGAATTGGCCTACTGTAGCCGCTGGGCGATGATTCCGGCCAATCCCGACTATTCGTCGCTGAACCTGGCTGCGGCAGTGCAGGTGATGTGCTATGAGCTGCGTCTGGCGTTGAGTGGCAGCTTGCCGGTGCCGGTGGTTGCGGGTGCCGGAGTGCCGGCAACGCATCAAGAGATTGAGGGCCTGCTGAAGCATTTTGAGGCTTCGGCCGTCGCTTCGGGTTTTCTCGACCCCGCACGTCCGGGACGCCTGATGTTGCGCTTGCGTCGTTTGTTTGCCCGGAGCGGCCTCGAAACTGAAGAGGTCAGCATTCTGCGCGGCTTGCTGGCCGCGTTCCGTCAACCGACCGGCCGGCGCCATACGACGGCGCTTTCCGAGAAGGCGGATTAAAGAATCCGAACCACCCATAAAGCCTGATAAGTTGACTGACATTATCGGGAATTCTAGAATTCACCTATTCGTTATAGGGCTTTGACCGACCCCAATGTTCAACCGCCTGCGAGAAGATATTGCCTGCGTTTTCGAACGCGACCCCGCCGCCCGTTCCACTTGGGAGGTGCTGACCTGTTATCCGGGGTTTCATGCACTGACGCTGCATCGGCTTGCGCACTTGCTGTGGGGGTATCGCTTGCGCTGGCTGGCGCGGCTGACCTCGCATGTCACCCGCTTTATCACCGGCATCGAAATCCATCCGGGAGCGACCATTGGCCGGCGCGTGTTCATCGACCATGGCATGGGTGTGGTGATCGGTGAAACGGCCGAGATCCGCGACGAGTGCACGCTGTATCACGGCGTCACCCTGGGCGGTACCTCCTGGAACAAGGGCAAGCGTCACCCGACGCTGGGTACCGGCGTGGTGATCGGTGCCGGCGCCAAGATACTGGGGCCAATCACGGTGGGCGAGGGTGCCAAGGTCGGCTCGAATTCAGTCGTGGTCCGCGATGTGCCGCCTGGCGCGACAGCGGTGGGCATTCCGGCGCGGGTCATCCAGCCGGGGCAGGAACTGGCGCGTCACGAAAAGGCCGAGAACCTCGGTTTTTCCGCCTATGCCGTCACGCGCAACGAGGACGACCCGCTCGCCAAGGCGATTCATGGCTTGCTCGATCACGCCGTGGAAACCGACCGCCGTATCGAAGCGTTGCTCAAGATCATCGAGCGTGCCGGCGTGTCGGTCGAGGATGATGTGGCAACCGCAGACAAGTTTGATCCAAAATACTTATCCAAAATAGTTGACTAATTTCATCGGGAACTATATCTTGACCATATCGGTCGGAATATAGCAAGACCGACACATCACTTACAGCACTCCAACGAGACCAAACGCGAGGTACCCCCATGAGATTGACGACCAAAGGACGTTTTGCGGTAACCGCAATGATTGACATGGCGCTGCGCCAGCACGGCGGGCCGGTGACACTGGCCAGCATTGCCGAGCGCCAGAAAATATCCCTTTCCTATCTTGAGCAATTATTCGGCAAGCTGCGCCGCAACGATCTGGTTGCCAGCACACGCGGTCCTGGGGGTGGGTATACCCTGGCCAAGCCGATGTCGAGCGTCTCCGTCGCCGCCATCATCAGCGCGGTCGATGAGCCCCTCGATGCGACCGGCTGCGGCGGCATGGGCAATTGCCACGATGACGACCACCCCTGCATGACGCACACTTTGTGGACCGGCCTCAACACCCGCATGTATGAATACCTGAGTTCGGTGAATCTTGAAGAACTGGTGTTGCAGCAGCATGGCACGCCATGCGCCGAAAATGCGGACAAGTTGACGCAGAAAAATTCTTCCGCCCGTCAGCCGCGCCGTATTGCGGTGATGGCCAACTTTTAAGGCTGCAATCAGCGCGGATTTCCCATGTTTGCCCCAGCCTATCTCGACCACAATGCCACGACACCGGTGGCGCCGCGCGTGTTTGAAGCGATGCTGCCGTTTTTCGGGCAGCAGTACGGCAACGCCTCAAGTCGCCACGAGTATGGCCGGGCGGCCCGCCGGGCCATCGACACGGCGCGTCAGCAGGTGGCGTTTGCCGTCGGCGCGCACCCGACCGAGGTGGTGTTTACCAGTGGCGGGTCGGAGGCGAACAATCTGTTCATCAAAGGCATTGCCGCCAACCTCCCCGCCGGCCTTGCCGCCATTTCCGCCATCGAACACCCCTGCGTGCGCGAGCCTGCCCGGTCGCTGCGGCGCCATGGCTGGAAGTTGCGCGAGATTGCCGTCGATGCGGACTGCCGTATCGCCAGCGCCGACTTTGTGGCGACGCTGGCAGAGATGCCGGCCGCAGTTTCCACGATTGTTTCGGTGATGTATGCCAACAACGAAACGGGTGTGGTGCAAGATGTGGCACGGCTGGCCGCCATTGCGCAAGAATCGCGCGCCTGGTTTCACAGCGACGCGGTGCAGGCGCTCGGCAAGCTTCCCCTGGATTTCCGTGCCCTGAACATGGCCGGTGTGCATGCCCTGACACTCTCTGCCCACAAGCTGGGTGGGCCCAAGGGGGCGGGCGCGCTGGTGGTCGACAAGCGCGTCGATCTGGCGCCACTGATTGCCGGTGGCGGTCATGAGCGCGGCCTGCGCTCCGGCACCGAAAACGTGCCGGCCATCGTCGGTTTCGGCGTCGCGTGCGAGGAAGCCAGCGCGCGGCTGACCGAAACCGGGCAACGGCTGCGGGGTTTGCGTAACGAACTTGAGCATGGCCTCGCCGCCCTGGGTGCCGTGATCTTTGCCAGGAATGCCGAGCGGTTGCCGAATACGACGTATTTTTCAATGCCCGGGCTGGATGGCGAAACGCTGGTGGCAAAACTCGATCGTTCCGGTTATGCCGTTGCCAGCGGCGCGGCCTGCTCGTCGGCCAATCCGGAACCTTCACATGTATTAATGGCCATGGGCATCGCGCCCGAGGCGGCGCGTGGCGCCGTGCGCGTCAGCCTGGGGCCGGAAACCACGGCGACAGACATTGCCGGCTTCTTGCAGGCCTTGTCTGCCACCGTGTCCGATTTGCAATCAATGGCTGCAATCTCCACCGCGGCCCACTGACCTGGAGTTCAACAATATGCTGAAATTGCCCATCTATCTCGACTACTCGGCAACGACCCCTGTCGACCCGCGCGTGGCCGCGAAGATGATTCCCTGGTTGACCGAACACTTCGGCAACCCGGCTTCGCGCTCACATCCGTTTGGCTGGGAGGCCGACAAGGCCGTCGAGGAGGCGCGCGCCGAAGTCGCCAAGCTGGTGAATGCCGACCCGAAGGAAATCGTCTGGACTTCGGGCGCAACCGAGTCGAACAATCTCGCCATCAAGGGTGCGGCGCACTTTTATGCAGGGACGCGCGGCAAGCATATCGTCACGGTTGCCACCGAGCACAAGGCCGTGCTCGACACCGTCAAGGAGCTTGAGCGCCAGGGCTTCGAGGCGACCTATCTTCAGCCGCAGCCGGATGGCCTGATCACGCCAGAGCAATTCAAGGCCGCCCTGCGCAAGGACACCGTGCTGGCCTCCGTGATGGCGGTGAACAACGAAATCGGCGTGATCCAGCCAATCGCCGAACTGGGCGAAATCTGCCGTTCCGCCGGGGTGATCTTCCACGTCGATGCCGCACAGGCGACGGGCAAGATGCCGCTCGACCTGGCGACGCTGAAGGTCGACCTGATGTCCTTCTCGGCCCATAAAACCTACGGCCCCAAGGGCATCGGCGCACTCTATGTGCGCCGCAAGCCGCGCATCCGCCTCGAAGCGCAGATGCATGGTGGCGGCCATGAGCGCGGCATGCGTTCCGGCACGCTGGCGACGCACCAGATCGTCGGCATGGGCGAGGCCTTCCGCCTGGCCCGCGAGGAAATGGCCGTCGAGAACGAGCGGATCCGCATGCTGCGTGATCGCCTGCTGAAGGGCTTGCAGGATATCGAGGAAACCTATGTCAACGGCCATATCGACAACCGCGTGCCGCATAACCTCAACGTCAGCTTCAACTTCGTCGAGGGCGAGTCGCTGATCATGGCGATCAAGGACATCGCGGTGTCTTCGGGTTCCGCCTGTACCTCGGCTTCGCTCGAGCCCTCCTACGTATTGCGGGCGCTGGGCCGCTCGGATGAGCTCGCGCACAGCTCGATCCGCTTTACCATCGGCCGCTTCACCACCGAGGAAGAGATCGATTTCACCATCAAGCTGCTGCACGACAAGCTGGGCAAGCTGCGTGAACTATCGCCCCTGTGGGAAATGTTCAAGGACGGGGTGGACTTGGATTCCGTCCAATGGGCCGCGCACTAATTCTGTAATCTGGACTTAAGGAAAACATCATGGCATATAGCGAAAAGGTCATCGACCACTATGAAAACCCCCGCAACGTCGGCTCCTTCGGCAAGGATGAGGACGGCGTGGCGACCGGCATGGTCGGCGCGCCAGCCTGTGGCGACGTGATGAAGCTGCAGATCAAGGTCGGCAAGGATGGCGTCATCGAAGATGCCAAGTTCAAGACCTACGGCTGCGGTTCGGCGATTGCATCGAGCTCGCTCGTTACCGAGTGGGTCAAGGGCAAGACGCTCGATCAGGCGCTCGACATCAAGAACACCCAGATCGCCAACGAGCTGGCCCTGCCGCCGGTGAAAATCCACTGCTCGATTCTCGCCGAGGATGCCATCAAGGCAGCGGTGGCCGACTACAAGAAAAAACAGGCAGTGGCATGACTGCCTTCCCCCCGTCCCCCTTCCTCGGTAGGGGGGTGACGATTGTTCGCGGGCTTTGCCCGCTCCCTGATGTTGTCCGCTCCTTCCCGGGGCGGCCCTGCGAAGGAGCAAATTAAATGGGTGTCACGTTGTCTGAAGCTGCTGCCAAACATGTCGCGGGCTTCATCGCCAAGCGCGGCAAGGGTATTGGCATTCGTCTCGGGGTGAAGACTTCCGGCTGTTCGGGCATGGCTTACAAGCTCGAATTTGCCGACAGTACGGAGCCGGATGACATCATCTTCGACAGCCACGGACTCAAGGTGCTGGTCGATCCGAAAAGCCTGCCCTATCTGGATGGCACGGAACTCGATTTCACGCGCGAGGGCTTGAATGAAGGCTTCAAATTCATCAATCCGAATGTCAAGGATGAGTGTGGCTGCGGCGAGAGCTTTCACGTTTGATGACCAGCTTCGATACCGAGACCCTGCGGCAGGATTTCTTCACCCTGTTCGGGCTACCGCGTCAGCAGGGGCTTGATGTCGACCGGCTGGAACGGCTCTATCAGGACATACAGGCCAAGGTGCATCCTGACAAGCATGCCCATCTTTCCGGCAGCGAAAAGCGTCTGGCGATGCAGTGGGCTACCCGTGTCAATGAGGCCTACCAGACGCTCAAGGACCCGCTGAAACGCGCGCGCTATCTGCTGCAACTGGCCGATCACGATGTGCAGCTGGAAACCAATACCGCCATGCCGGCCGAATTTCTGATGGAGCAAATGGCGTTGCGCGAGGCCGTGGCTGAAGCGAAAGAAGCCGGCGATGCCGATACGCTGGACAGGTTGCACCGGCGCCTGAAGCAAGACGGGCGTTCCGAGTTCGGCTTGTTGCAGCAGGCGCTTGATGACAAGGCGCTTGAGCGGGCCGGTGAGCTGGTCAGGCAGTTGATGTTCCAGGAGAAACTGATTCAGGAGGTCGATGACGCCCTGGAGTTGATCGAAAGATAAGAGGAACACCCCGGGCCACACCGGTTGTTTCCAGGCCCCCTTGAGGGGAAAAGGCCGCATGGCGGTTTTCCCCGGGTGCTGTTTGCCACTGTGGTGGCAATGAACTACGTAGGGAGCACATAAGAAGAATGGCACTATTGCAATTATCCGAGCCCGGACAATCGACCGCGCCGCACGAACATCGGCTCGCGGTCGGCATTGATCTGGGCACCACGAATTCACTGGTCGCTACCGTCAGGAGCGGCATGGCTGTCGTGATCAACGACGAGTTGGGGCGCTCGCTGCTGCCTTCCGTGGTGCGCTATCCAGCTAGCGGGTCGATCGAGGTCGGCTTTAGCGCACAGTCGCATCAATCGCTCGATCCCAAAAATACCCTCGTTTCGGTAAAGCGTTTCATGGGGCGCGGGCTAAAGGATATCGCCCACATCGAGTCGATGCCCTACGACTTCATCGAAGCCGAGGGCATGATCAAATTGAAGACCGCACAGGGCGTGAAAAATCCGGTCGAGGTCTCGGCAGACATCCTCAGGGCCCTGCGCGAACGCGCCGAACTTGCCCTGGGTGGCGCGCTTACCGGCGCGGTGATCACCGTGCCCGCCTACTTCGACGATGCCCAGCGCCAGGCAACCAAGGATGCCGCCCGCGTGGCCGGTTTGTCAGTGTTGCGCTTGCTCAACGAACCGACTGCCGCGGCAATTGCCTACGGCCTCGACAATGCCGCCGAAGGCATCTATGCGGTTTACGACCTGGGTGGCGGTACCTTCGACATTTCGATTCTCAAGCTTTCGAAAGGCGTGTTCCAGGTCTTGTCCACCGGCGGGGATTCCGCGCTGGGTGGCGACGACTTCGACCATCGCGTGTTCTGTTGGGTTGGCGAGCAGGCGCAGCTTTCACCGGTGTCACTGGGCGATGCCCGCCTGCTGCAAATGCGGGCCCGCGAGGCCAAGGAGTATTTGACCCAGCACGGCGAGGCGCCGATTACCGCCAAGTTGTCGACCGGCGAATTCGTCGACCTGAAGCTGACCTCTGAAATATTCACTGAAATCACCCGCACGCTGGTGCAGAAAACCCTGGGCCCGACGCGCAAGGCCTTGCGTGACGCCGGACTCGCCCCCGAAGATGTCAAGGGCGTGGTGATGGTCGGTGGCGCCACGCGCATGCCGCAGGTCCAGCATGCGGTCGAGGCTTTCTTTGGCAAGGAGCCGCTGAACAATCTCGATCCGGACAAGGTGGTGGCGCTCGGCGCCGCGATCCAGGCCAACCTGCTGGCCGGCAATCGCGCTTCCGGTGACGACTGGCTGCTGCTCGACGTGATTCCCTTGTCGCTGGGCATCGAAACCATGGGGGGCCTGGTGGAAAAAATCATTCCGCGCAACTCGACGATTCCGGTCGCGCGGGCGCAGGAATTCACTACCTTCAAGGATGGTCAGACCGCGCTCGCCCTGCAAGTGGTGCAGGGCGAGCGCGAACTGGTCTCGGATTGCCGTTCACTGGCACGTTTCGAACTGCGCGGCATTCCGCCGATGGTGGCCGGTGCGGCACGCATTCGCGTTACCTTCCAGGTGGATGCGGACGGGCTGCTGTCGGTCACCGCGCGTGAGCAGGCCACCGGACACGAGACACGTGTCGAAGTGAAGCCGTCATATGGCTTGAACGATGACGAAGTCACTTCTATGCTCAAGGATGGTTACACGCATGCTTCGGACGACGCCTTCCGCCGCGCGCTGCGCGAGGCGCAGGTCGAGGCGCAACGCCTGGTCGAGGCAGTGCAATCGGCCCTCAAGGAAGATGCGCACCTGCTATCCACGCTCGAACGCGCCCATATTGACAGCTGTCTGACCAAACTGCAGTCGGTACTGCTCGGCGACGACCGGCGGGTGATTGACTCTGCTCTGGACGCACTCTCCAAGGGTACGGCGGAATTCGCGGCGCGCCGCATGAATCAAGGCGTTCGGCGCGCGCTGGCCGGGCGGAAAGTTGATGAGGTAAATTTATGAACCCCATCCCCCCATCCCCCTTCCCGAGTAAGGGGGTGACGATTGTTCGCGGGCGCTACCCGCTCCATGTTTTGGCTGTCCCTCCTTGGGGCGGCCCGGCGGAGGAACTTTGACCCAAATTATTGTCTTGCCCCACGTTGAATTGTGCCCGGATGGCGCGGTGATCGAGGCGGCTCCCGGCACGTCGATTTGCGATGCCTTGCTCGAGAACGACATTGATATCGAGCATGCCTGCGAAAAGTCCTGTGCCTGCACCACCTGTCATGTGGTGATCCGCGAAGGATTCGAAACGCTTGTACCCGCGGAGGAAATCGAGGAAGATTTGCTCGACAAGGCGTGGGGGCTGGAACCGAATTCACGTCTTTCCTGCCAGGCGCTGGTGACTGAAACGCCGCTGGTGGTGGAAATCCCCAAATACACGATCAACATGGCAAAGGAAGGACACAAAAAATGACTTCCATCCCCCCGTTCCCCTTCCTGTGGAAGGGGATGACTTTGGTTCGCGGGCAATGCCCGCTCCGGTTGCTTGACACGCCGCCACTTTGGGACGGCCCTGCGGAGGCGGCAAAATGAAGTGGATTGATAGTCTCGACATCGCCATCGAACTTATTGAACGCCATCCGGAAGTCGACCCCACGACGATCAACTTCGTCGATTTGATGTGCTGGGTGATGGCCTTGCCCGGTTTTGAAGAAAACGAACGTCACTGTGGCGAGAAACAACTGGAAGCGATTCAGCAGGCCTGGATCGACGAGCTTGAATGAGCTTGCCAGCAGGCTTTGCCGATACGGGCCTCATTGACACCCACTGCCATCTGGATGCCGCCGAATTCGACGGCGACCGCGCGGCGATTACCGCTGCTGCCGCCACCGCTGGCGTAACGACAATCGTGGTGCCGGCCATCGAGCGTGCCAACTTCGGTACGGTGGCGAGTATCTGTCGTGAATTTGCCGGCTGTGTTCCCGCCTATGGCATCCATCCCCTGTTTGTTGGTCGTGCGCGCGAGGAAGATCTGGCCGCCCTCAATGACACCCTGCGCGAGAATCCTTGCGTTGCGGTAGGCGAGATTGGCCTCGACTACTTTGTGCCGGATCGTGATGATGCTTTGCAGGAGCGTTATTTCCTTGCCCAGCTCGAGATTGCCCGCCAGCACGAACTGCCGGTCCTGCTGCATGTGCGCCGGGCGATTGATCAAGTGCTGAAACACCTGCGCTGCATTCCCGTGCCGGGCGGCATCGCCCATGCCTTCAATGGCAGCCGGCAACAGGCGGATGAATTCATCAAACTTGGTTTCAAGCTCGGGTTTGGCGGTGCGATGACTTTCAACGGTTCAAAACGTATCCGCGAATTGGCGGCCACACTGCCGCTCGACAGCATCGTGCTCGAAACCGATGCACCGGATATTCCACCGCTATGGAAAGCCGGTGCACCCAACACGCCGGCCGACCTGTTCCCGATTGCCGAAACACTGGCACAATTGCGTGGTCTGCCGCTGGCCGAAATTGCGGCGGCGACCAGCGCAAATGCTTTCATGGCGCTGCCGCGCCTCAAAAGTTTTCACCACAACAAACAGAGAGGAAAATCATGAGCACTACAGTTACCCTGCGCGGTACCCCATTCCACGTTGATGGCACCCTTCCTGCCGTGGGCACGCAGGCCCCCGCGCTCAATCTGACCAATGGCGAACTGACCGATGTCACCCTGGCCAATTACGCAGGCAAACGCAAGGTGCTGAATATTGTGCCGAGCCTCGATACGCCGACCTGCGCGACGTCGACCCGCAAGTTCAACGAATCCGCCACGACCCTGAAAAATACCGTTGTGCTGGTCGTCTCGGGCGATCTGCCCTTCGCGGCCGGCCGTTTCTGTTCTGTCGAAGGGCTGAAAAATGTCGCGCACCTGTCGACCTTCCGCCACCCGGAATTCATGCAAGCCTGGGGTGTGGCCATGGCCGAAGGCCCGTTGCTTGGCCTGACGGCACGCGCTGTCGTGGTCCTCGATGAAAACGACCGCGTGCTGCACAGCCAGCTGGTGGCCGAGATCGGCAATGAACCCGACTACGCGGCTGCGCTGAAAGTGCTGTAAGTGATTTCGGGCTAGCGACACCGCCCAGGAACCGCTGCCTGGTTCCAGCATCGTCATTCCGGCGCAAGCCGGAATCCAGGAAAATCAAAGAACTGGACACCGGCTTGCGCCGGTGTGACGGATCTTCTTCTTGAAGTTGGCTTAATCCAGCACGTGCGAAACAAGCCCGTCGGCGAGTTTCGGCTCGAACCAGGTTGATTTGGGCGGCATGACCTGATTGCTGTCGGCGACCGCCATCAACTGATCCATGCGCGTCGGGTGGAGGGCAAAGGCGACCGCCATCTCGCCTGAATTGACGCGCCGTTCCAGTTCGCCAAGACCGCGAATGCCGCCGACGAAGTCGATGCGCTTGTCACGGCGCAGGTCGGTGATGCCGAGAATCGGGCCAAGCAGGTGGTCGGATAACAGTGATACGTCCAGTCGTGCCACCGGATCGGCGGGAATCAACTCGGGTTTGATGGTCAGCTTGTACCACTGACCAACCAAATACATGCCGAACTCGCCGGGCTGCGCGGGTGCGACGCGCGTCGCACATTCTTCGACCGCGAAGTCCGCGGCGAGCCGTCCCGCCAGCGCCGACTTTTCCATGCCGTGCAGGTCTTTCACCACGCGGTTGTAATCGAGGATCATCATCTCGTGGTGCGGGAAAAGTACCGACAGGAAGTAGTCGGACGGCAATTCATGGTCTTCCTGGCGGCGGGCGGCGGCAACCCGCGCCGCGGCGGCGGAGCGGTGGTGGCCATCGGCGATGTAGAGCGCTTCCATGCCATCGAAGCAGCGCGTGATGGCGTCGATGCGCTCGGCATCGTCCACCACCCAGATCTGGTGGCGAATGCCGTCATCGGCGGTGACGTCGGCGGCGGCCTTGCCCCGGGCGCTGGCGTCGATCAGCGCATCCGCGGTGGCCGAGGCCGGGTAGGCGAGCAGCACCGGCCCGGTCTGGGCGTTGGTCGCTTCGATTTGCCGCACCCGGTCGTCTTCCTTGTCGGGGCGGGTGAATTCGTGCTTCTTGATGCGGTTGTTGGCATAGCAGGCCACGGATGCGGTGGCGACCAGTCCGGTCTGCACGTGCGCCCCCATCGTCAGTCGGTAGGCGTAATAACACGGCGCGGCATCGCGCGCCAGCACGCCGGCGGCCAGCAGCGCGCCGATGTTTTCCGCTGCCTTGGCATACACGGCCGGATCGTAGGGATTGATATCAGCGGGAAGGTCGATTTCCGGCCGGGAGACATGCAGGAACGACCAGGGCTTGCCGGTGGCGCGCTGCCGTGCCTCTTCGGCCGACAGCACGTCATAGGGCGGGGCGGCAACCTCGGCGGCGCGGCCCGGCGCGGGCCGCAGTCCGCGAAAGGGTTTGATCAGCGTGACCATCAGCCTATTTGGCCTGTCCGGCCCGCCCGGCGAGGGGGCCGCGCAGGGCGTCGTGCGCCTCGCGGATCATCTTTTCCGTGGTGGGCCAGTCGACGCAGGCATCGGTCACCGAGCAGCCGTATTTGAGCTTGGACAGATCCGCGGGAATCGGCTGGTTGCCGGCCTCGATGTTGCTCTCGATCATCAGACCGACGATGGATTTGTTGCCGAGCCGGATCTGGTTCACCACGTCGTGCATCACCAGGGGTTGCAGTTCCGGTTTTTTGTAGCTGTTGGCGTGCGAGCAATCGACAACGATATTGGCGGGCAGTTTGGCCTTGGCCAGGGCGTTTTCCGCCAGCGCCACGCTCACCGTATCGTAATTCGGCCGGTCGCCGCCGCCGCGCAGCACCAAGTGGCCGTAGCGGTTGCCACAGGTGCGCACCACGCTGGAGCGGCCCTGCATGTTGATGCCGAGGAAGTTGTGCGGGCTGGAGGCCGAGATGATGGCGTTGATTGCCGCGGTGAGCGAACCATCGGTGCCGTTCTTGAAGCCGACCGGCGAGGACAGGCCCGAGGCCAGTTCGCGGTGCGTCTGCGATTCCGAGGTGCGTGCGCCGATCGCCGTCCAGGCGATCAAATCGCCCAGATACTGGGGCGAGATCGGGTCGAGCGCCTCGGTGCCGGCCGGCAAGCCGAGTTCATTCACGGCGAGCAGGAATTCGCGCGCCTTCTGCATGCCTTCTTCGATGTGAAATGAGTCGTCCATGTACGGGTCGTTGATGAAACCCTTCCAGCCGGTGGCGGTGCGCGGTTTCTCAAAATAGACGCGCATCACCAGCAGCAGTGTGCTGGCAACCTCGTCGGCCAGCGCTTTCAGGCGCTTGGCGTAGTCAAGACCGGCGACCGGGTCGTGGATCGAGCAGGGGCCGACGACGACAAACAGGCGGGCATCGCGGCGGTCGAGAATTTCTTCCAGCGTGCGCCGTCCCGCCAGCACCGACTTTGCCGCGGTTTCGGTGAGTGGCACGCGGGCGTGGATTTCCTCCGGCGTCGGCATGGGGTCGAAGGAATCGATGTTGAGGTTTTCGGTCGGTTGCATGATGGAAGTGTGCCGCTGGAAATTTTGGAGGGGAAAGGCTGATTTTATCCGCATGTGCGCCCGGGCAGCTTCGCTCAGGCGAGTTTGTTGAATAACGCCTTTACCGCCGCCACGCGCTCCGTGAGTGTGGCGGTCGGTTTCTGCCAGGCGAGCTTGTCCGGCCCGGCGAGTTTGAAGGCGCGGTCGGAATGGATGAGCTTGATGATGTTGGCGGGGTCGATCGGCGGCTGCGGGACGAACTGTAACTGGATGATATTTGGCCCGGCGTCGAGCTTGGCAATGCCCAGCGGATGGCCAAGCAGGCGCAGGCGGTGGGTTTCGACCAGTGCCTGGGTTTGCGGCGGGAGTTCGCCAAAACGGTCGATGAGTTCTTCCTGCATGGCGCGCAGGTCGGCTTCCGCGTCGCAGTTGGCCAGTCGCTTGTACAGCGTCAGGCGTTCATGCACGTCGGGGCAGTAGGCGTCGGGGAGCAGGGCGGGAGTGCGCAGGTTGATCTCGGCGGTGATGGCGAGCGGCTGGGTGAGGTCGGGGATTTCCCGGCCAGACTTGAGGGCGCGCACCGCCGCGTTGAGCATGTTGGTGTAGAGCGCGAAACCGATCTCGTGGATCTCGCCGCTTTGCGATTCGCCCAGCACCTCGCCGGCGCCGCGGATTTCGAGGTCGTGCATGGCGAGGAAAAATCCCGAACCGAGTTCTTCCATGGCCTGGATCGCGTCGAGCCGCCGCTGGGCCTGTGGCGTGGGTTTGGCGTGCTCGTCGGTGAGCAGGTAGGCGTAGGCCTGATGGTGGCTGCGGCCGACCCGGCCGCGCAACTGGTGCAGTTGCGCAAGGCCGAACTTGTCGGCGCGGTTGATGATGATGGTATTGGCGTGCGGGTTGTCGATGCCGGTCTCGATGATCGTCGAACACAGCAGCAGGTTGTGCTTCTGCTGGGTGAATTCGCGCATCACCCGTTCGAGTTCGCGTTCCGGCAACTGGCCGTGGCCGATGACGATGCGCGCCTCGGGCAACAGCTTGGCCAGGCGCTCCCGCATGTTCTCGATGGTGTCGACCTCGTTGTGCAGGAAATAGACCTGCCCGCCGCGCTTGAATTCGCGCAGGGCCGCTTCGCGCACTTGACCCGTCGACCAGCGGCTGACGAAAGTCTTGATCGCCAGGCGTTTCCGCGGCGGCGTGGCGATCACCGAAAAATCGCGCAGTCCTTCCAGAGACAGCCCCAAGGTTCGCGGGATCGGCGTCGCGGTCAGCGTCAGCACGTCGACCGCGGCGCGCAGTGCCTTGAGGGCTTCCTTCTGGCGCACGCCGAAGCGATGTTCCTCGTCGATGATGACCAGGCCGAGGCGGTCGAAGTGCACGTCCTTTTGCAGCAGCCGATGGGTGCCGATGAGGATGTCGATCTTGCCCCGGCCGAGCAGTTCGATGGCTGCCGCCTGTTCCTCTTTGCTCTTGAAACGCGAAATTTCTGCGACCTTGACGGCGAAGCTGGCGAAGCGGTCGGCGAAGTTCTGGTAATGCTGCTCGGCCAGCAGCGTGGTCGGGCACAACACGGCGACCTGCTTGCCATCGGCGACGGCGACGAAGGCGGCACGCATCGCCACTTCGGTTTTGCCGAAGCCGACATCGCCGCAGACCAGACGATCCATCGGCTTGCCTGATTGCATGTCCGCGATGACGGCGTTGATGGCGGCCTGCTGGTCGGGCGTTTCCTCGAAGCCGAAGCCTTCGGCGAAGGCTTCCAGATCCTGCTGTTTGAAGTTGAACTGATGGCCTTCGCGCATGGCGCGCAAGGCGTAAAGATTCAGCAACTCGGCCGCCGTGTCGCGCACCTGTTCGGCGGCCTTTTTCTTCGCCTTGTCCCATTGGCCGGTGCCGAGCGTGTGCAGTTGCACGGCTTCCGGGTCGACACCGCTGTAGCGCGAGATGACCTCGAGCTGGGCGACCGGCACATAGAGTTTGGTCGCGTTGGCATATTCGAGGTGCAGGAACTCGCTCATTTCGCCATCTTGGCCGGCGCCGTAGTCGAGCTGCACCAGACCGAGATAGCGGCCGATGCCATGACTTTCATGGACGACCGGATCGCCGATCTTCAGCTCGGAAAGATCGCGCAGCCAGCCTTCGAGGTTGGCGCGGCGGGCGTCGGTACGTTTGTGGCGCGGGCGCGCGGTGGCGGCGTAAAGCTCGTTCTCGGTGATGACGGCGAAATCGGCGAGGATGAAGCCGGCCGAGAGGGGCCCGGTGGCGAGCATCAGACGTTCCGCGCCGTCGCGGAAAGCGGCAAAATCGGCGCAAGGCGCGGCGGGCAGCTCGTGCTCGGCCAGATACTCGTGCAGCGTTTCGCGCCGGCCGGGCGATTCGGCCAGCAGCAGCACGCGACCGGTGAAGCCGTCGAGAAAGTGCCGCAGCGCTGCCAGCGGATCGTCGGCTTTGCGGTTGACAGCAACTACGGGCAAGGCTGACGCCGTACTGCCAGCGCCGACTTTCTGCACAAACTGCGCAAAGGCATTGGCGGCAACAAAGAAATCCTCGTCGCGCAAGAACAGTTCGCCGGGTGGCAATACCGGCCGCGAACGGTCGCCGTCCAGCATCTTGTGGCGGCTCTGTGTGTCGGTCCAGAATTCGGCGAGCGCCGCGGGCACGTCGCCATGCAGCAATAGCGTGGTTTCCGCCGGCAGATAGTCGAACAGCGTGGCGGTTCCCTCAAAAAACAGCGGCAGGTAATACTCGATGCCGGCCGGCATGATGCCGTTCGAGACGTCCTTGTAGATGGCAATACGCGAAGCGTCGCCCTCGAAGGTTTCCCGGAAGCGTTGGCGGAAGATGGTGCGCCCGGCCTCGCCGGCCGGCATTTCGCGCGCCGGCAACAAGCGGATTTCGGGAACCGGATAAAGGGTCCGCTGGCTATCGACATCGAAACTGCGCAGGGTCTCGATCTCGTCGTCGAAGAGCTCGATGCGATAGGGGAGCACGGTGCCCATCGGGAACAGATCGATGAGTCCGCCGCGCACGCTGTATTCCCCCGGCGCGACCACCTGCGTAACGTGTTGATAGCCCGCGAGCGTCAACTGCGCGCGCAGCCGGTCGAGATTGAGCCGGTCGCCCTTCTTCATGAAAAAGGTGTGGGCGGCGAGGAAGGCCGGCGGCGCCAGCCGGGTCACTGCCGTCGATGCGGCAACCAGCAGCACATCGCACTGGCCCTGCGTGACGGCAAACAGCGTGGCCAGCCGCTCGGAGATCAGGTCCTGATGCGGCGAAAAATGGTCGTAGGGCAGGGTTTCCCAGTCCGGCAGCAGGTGCACGCGCAGGTCAGGGGCGAACCAGGCGATTTCTTCCGTGAGGCGCTGCGCTTCGAGCGGGCTGGCGGTGATGACGGTGAGCAGCCGGCCAACGCCAGCCGCCTGCGCCAATTGCACCAGGCCCAGGGCGTCGGCGGAAGTGGCGAGTTCGGGGAGCGGGACGCGCTGGCCGACTTTGGGCGGCGCGGGGAGAGGCGGCAGGGACGTCATGGAATGCAGGGTACTGATGGGGCGTGAATTATACGCAGCGGCGACCGCGGGTTGCCGCTGCCGGCGCCGGCCGGGTTTTTACATTTGGTTTCGAAATGCATATTGCAAGTTGCGCCGGCTCATCCTTCAATGAAAGCGAACCGACACAGTGTCGGCAATATTGGAGCAAATGGAAAGGAAGGAGAAAATCATGAAACTTCACCACATCACAATGATTGCCCTGCTGGGTGCGGTTGTTGTCGCGCCGACGCTGGCGCAGCAAGGCATGGGCATGGGGCCCGGCGGCGGCCGGTTCGCCTTCGACCAGGACAACACACGCGGCTGGGCTTTGATGACACCTGAAGAACGGATTGCCCATCGCAACACGATGCTGTCCGCCAAGACCCACGAGGAATGCAAGGCCGCGCAGCAGGAACATCACGCCGCCATGGAAGCGCGGGCCAGGGAGAAGGGACTCAATCTGCCCGGGCCGCGGCAGAATTGGTGCGACCGCATGAAAGCGCGGGGGCTATTCAAGTAATTCGTTTCGATGGATATTCGGCTGAGGGGGCTTTGCCCCTTCAGTCGCTTGCGCCGAGCCAGTAGCCCCCGACATAAGCGCTCGCCAGTAGACCCAATACCAGCGCGATGCCGATTTCAAGTGCGCGTTGCGGCATGTGCTTTTGCAGCCTGGCGCCGGCATACATGCCGGCCGCACCGCCCATCCCGAACAGGATGCCCAATGCCCAGTCAGGCTGTGTTGCCATTCCTGGTGGCGCGGGCATGAATTGATAGAGCGCTACGCCGACGACGGAAGTGACCAGAGTACCGAACAGTGTTGCGCCGGCCAGACCATGAATCGGCAAACTGAAAATGGCTACCAGCACCGGCGCCATGATCGAGCCGCCGCCAATACCGTAAGCACCGCCAACCACGCCGATGACCAGGGCGACTGAAAGAACCGGGCTTGCCCGCCATTTGCCATCGGCAACCGTCGCTGGCTGTTTGCCGTAGCTTTGTCTCTTCAGCAGCAACTTTACCGCCAGCCCCAGCAAAACCAAACCGACAAAAAACTTGAAATCCCGCGGATCCGGCAGCCAATGCACACGCAACCACCAGCCCGCCAGCAGGCCTGGCAAGGTGCCGGCGGTGATGACCCAGGCGAGCGGCCAGTCCATGCGCCGTTCGTGGGCGTAACGCCAGACGCCGGCGGGGATGGCAACCAGGTTGAAGACCAGATTGGTTGCCGATACCGATGGTGCGACATAGCCGAGCACGCTCATCTGGAAGGGCAGCAGCAGGAAGGCGCCCGATATCCCGACCATCGAGGTGAAGAACGAAATGGCAAAGGCCACCAGTGGCGGCAGCCAGACGGGAACGACAACGCCTGATACTTCAAATAACATAGCCGGCAGGGTGCCAGGGTGACTATTGAAGGGCGCAGTTTAATCCCGGCTAGGGTATTTTGGCTGCTTGTAACGCCATGTAACTATCCAGCATCCTGTTACGTGTGGATACAACCGGAACGTGGCGACTCGCATCCCGAGTGGTGAAATGGCGCCTGCTATTGGGGAAACATCGAATAAGTTCGTCACACTGGCGTAGGTCGGTGTCCAGGTTTCTGAAAGCACTGGATTCCGGCTTGCGCCGGAATGACGAACCTGGAATTTTCAGCACTTCCTTAACAATGTCCGAAACACTAATGTCCTTAACGCTACCGGCAAGGAAGATCACATGAGTCTGCTCAGCGCGGAAAAACTCACCAAGACCTATCGCAGTGGCGACATCGAGGTGGCGGCGCTCAAGGGTGTCGATTTCAGCATCGAACCGGCTGCCTTTGTGGCTTTTGTCGGCCCGTCCGGCAGTGGCAAGAGCACGCTGCTCAATCTTATCGGCTGTCTCGACCATCCGACCAGCGGCACGCTCAAGGTGCAGGGTACCGACATCGCCACGCTGGATCGCCGCGCCGCCGCGCGTTTTCGCGGCGAGCACATCGGCTTCGTGTTCCAGGACTTCAATCTGATTCCCGTGCTGACGGTGTTCGAAAACGTCGAATACCCGCTGCGCATGGTGCAGCAGTGGCCGGTAGCCAAGCGGCGCGCCCAGGTGCTGCGCCTGCTCGACGCCGTCGGCATGGCCGACCAGGCGCACAAGCGGCCTGACCAGATCTCCGGCGGCCAGAAGCAGCGCGTTGCCGTGGCGCGGGCGCTGGTCAGCGATCCGAAGCTGGTGCTGGCCGACGAGCCCACCGCCAACCTCGACAGCGAGACCGCCCACCGTGTGCTGGAGCTGATGAAAAAGATGCGCGACGAATTCAGCACCACCTTTGTCTTTTCCACCCATGACGCCAGGATCATGGGCGAGGCGGAAACGATTTTCACGCTTGAAGATGGTCGCCTGCTGAGTGGAGGAGCGTCCCATGTTTGACGTCATTGGTATCGCCAGTCGCAATCTTTTGCGTTATGGCCGCCGCACCCTGCTGACCCTGTTGCTGATCGTCATCGGCATGGTCGCGGTGCTGTTGTTCATCGCCGTCGCCGGTTCATTCAAATCCATGATGGTCAGCCAGATCACCGATTCGGTGCTGGGCCACATTCAGGTGCATCGCAAGGGCTACGTCGCCTCCATCGACAGTTTGCCGCTCAACCTCAACATGCGGCCGAACATGCTCGCCAAAATCGAGAGCGAACTCGACAGCAATACCGCCATCGCCGCCTGGTCGCCGCGCATCAAGTTCGGCGGCATGTTCAGCAACTTCGCCGAAACCACCAGCATCCGCATCAACGGCATCGACCCGGCGCGCGAAGCCGCCACCGTGCCGCTCTTGTCCGGGCGTCTGCAGGAGGGCGACAAGAACGCGGCGCTGGTCGAGCGCGGCCAGATCGTCATTCCCTTGCTGCTGGCGCGCGGCATGAAGACCCAGCTGGGCGACACGGTCGTCGTCGTGGCCACCAACCGCGACGGCTCGGTGAATGGCAAAACCTTTGTCGTGCGCGGCATTCTCGACAGCATTTCCGGTCCTGGCGGGCGCGATGGTTATATCCACATCGACGATGCGCGCGAGATCTTGCGCATGACTGAAAATCAGGTGAGCGAGATTGTCGTGCGACTCAAGGACTTTGCGCAGCTCAACCGGGTCGGCGGCCAGCTCAAGGCTGCGGTCGAGGGACTGACCAACAAGGAAGGCAAGCCGATGCTGGAGGTGCATGAGTGGACCCAGCTTTCGCCCTTCGCCAACATCGCGAAGATGATCGACCTGATGACGCTGTTCATCAAGATCGTGCTGGTTTCGATTGTGCTGGTTGCCGTGATGAACGTGATGATCATGGCTGTGTATGAGCGCATCCGCGAGATCGGCACGATTGCCGCCATCGGCACGCCGCCGTCGCGCATCCTTGGGCTGTTCCTCGCCGAGGGGCTGATGCTGGGCATCGCCGGCACGCTCGCCGGCATCGTCCTCAGCCTCGCGGGAATTTACGGCATCAATGTCTGGCAGCCGACCTTCGACTTCGGCATGCAGAAGGGGTTGGTGATGGCCCCGACCATCGCTGCCGGCGACGTGCTGACCATCGCCGCCCTGGTCGTCGTCGTCGCCATCATCGCCAGCCTGCAACCGGCCTGGAAGGCCTCGCGCATGGATCCGATCACCGCTTTACGTCATGTGTAAGCCAATATGAAAATAATGCTCGCCCTGCTGTGCTTTTTCGCCCTTCCCGCCGTCGCGCTCGACGGCGGGGAGATCCTCAAAAAAGTGGACCGCAATCTCGAACCCGAGTCCTACGAGATGATGCGCAAGCTCATCAATATCGAGCCGGACGGCAAGAAGAAGGAGTTCGTGCTGTATTCGGTGAAGAAGGGCAGCGACAAGGTGGTTGCCCTGTTCCTCGCGCCGCAAAGCGACAAGGGCCGCGCGACCTTGCGCCTCGGCGACAACATGTGGCTCTACATCCCCGAGGTGGGTAAGCCGATCCGCATCACCAGCCTGCAATCGGTGACCGGCGGCGTCTTCAACAATGCCGACATCCTGCGCATCGACTATGCGGCGGAGTACAACGTCGAGGCCGTCGAGGACGATCAGGGCCAGCATCTGCTCAAGCTCAAGGCCAAGACCGGCGAGGTCGCCTACGACCGCCTGAAGATGTGGGTGGACAAGAAAGCGCTGCTGCCCGTCACCATCGAGTGCTACGCCGCGAGCGGCATGCTCATCAAGACCCTGCGCTTTGCGGACATCAAGGATTTCGGCGGCGGCATCAAACGTCCCGCGACCCTGGAGACCGACAGCCCGCTGTATAAGGGCTACAAGTCGGTGATGCTCTATGCGCAGATCAAGAAGCGCAGCTTTGCCGACGAGGTGTTCACGCTCAACTATCTGCCGCGCGTCGAGGATTTGCGCAAGTGAAGGGATTCCTGGGGGTGCTGGCGTGCCTGGCAGCACTTGCCTCCGCTGGCGCAGTGGCCGAAGAGTTCAAGTTCGATGCCGCCGAATTCGACAAGAAACCTTTCGAGTTCGGCGGCTATCTGGAGCTAAAACAGGAGCGCGCCTGGCTCAACCAGGACGGCGCGCTGTACAAGCTTAATTTCTACAACCGAGACCCGCGTGACACGCTCGATCGCAGCGCCGCGACGCTCAAGCTCGACGGCAAATTCACCCGTGACGATCTGGTCTTGCGCTTGCGCGCCGACGCCGAAGTACGCCGCGATGCGCTGACCGAGGAGCGCATCAACCGCTTCGACGAAGCCTATCTGTCCTGGAAACCCGACCCCGGTTTCACGCTCGATGTCGGCAAGCAGGCGCTCAAGTGGGGCAAGGGTTACGCCTGGAATCCCGTCGGCTTTGTCGAACGGCCGAAAGATGCCAATGATGTCGAACTGGCGCGCGAAGGTTTCACGATGGTCGCCGCCGATTTCATCCGCAACTTCGATGGCGATCTCAAGACCATCGCTTTTACGCCGGTTTTGCTGCCGGTCAGTGCGCGGATCAACAGCGACTTCGGCCAGCCCGATCATCTGAATGCCGCCGCCAAGCTCTACCTGCTTTATCGGGATACCGACATCGACTTCACCTGGCTGGGACGCGGCAGCCGCGCGCCGCGTTTCGGCGTCGATTTCTCGCGCAACCTGAGCACCGCGCTGGAGATACATGGCGAATGGGCGAAGATCCGCGATTTCGAACTGCGCAGCGTTGCTCCGAGCGGTGCCATTACCACCGAGCGCCGCAATGTGACGAGCTATTTGCTCGGCCTGCGTTACCTGACCGAGCGGGATACGACCTACATCCTTGAGTACTACCGCAACGGCACCGGCTATACCGACAATCAGACGCGGGATTTTTACCAACTGATCGACAACGGCCTCGCCCAGTTTCAGGCCGCCGGAACCGACCCGCTGCTTGCCAAGGCCCGCCAGATCAGCCCGAGTTACGCCCGCGCCAACCCCGGCGAGCGCTACCTGTACCTGCGCGCCAGCCAGAAGGAACCCTTCGACATCGTCTATTTCAACCCTTCGATCACGCTGATCGCCAATCTCGACGACCGCAGTTATTCGCTGACGCCGGAATTGCTTTATACCGGCGTGACCAACCTCGACCTGCGCCTGCGCGCCAGTTGGTTGTCGGGCAAGACGGGCAGCGAATTCGGCGAGAAGCAGAACGTGCGGCGGCTGGAACTGGTGGCGCGTTACTATTTCTGAACTAGTCAAATACGCTGAGATGTTCTGAAATGTTGAGCCGTCACACCGGCGAAAGCCGGTGTCCAGTTTTTGACTTTTCTGGATTCCGGCTTTCGCCGGAATGACGCGGTTATCCGTTTGTCTCGTCGTGACCGGCTCATAGGCACCATGCTGCCGAAGCAGCAGACCTTCCAAAAGTCGGCGCTGGCGGGACGGCGGTTGCCCGCTGTCCGGTAAAATGCGGCTGTAATGACTGTCCTGCACTGCGGCCCCTTCCGCCTCTCCCTGCTTCGCCCGCTCATCATGGGCATCGTCAACCTGACGCCCGACTCCTTTTCGTGCGACGGGGTGGGTGACAGTGCTGCTGCCGCCATCGCGCATGCGGCGGCGCAGCGCGATGCCGGGGCAGACCTGCTCGATTTTGGCGCGGAGTCGTCCCGTCCCGGTGCCGCGCCAGTGCCGGCCGAGGTCGAGATTGCCCGCCTGCTGCCGGTCCTGCATGCGGTGCGCGACTGGGGTCTGCCGATCTCGGTCGATACCGCCAAGCCGGAAGTGATGCGCGCGGCGATCGACGCCGGCGCCGCCATGATTAACGACATTGCGGCTTTGCAGGCAATTGGCGCGCTGGATGTCGTCGCCGCCAGCGATGTGGCTGTATGCCTGATGCACATGCAGGGCGAACCGCGCACCATGCAGAGCAATCCGCAATACACCGATGTGACGCAAGAGGTGCGTGATTTCCTTGCCGCGCGCGTGGCGGCCTGCACCGCAGGCGGCATTGTGCGCGAGCGGTTGCTGATCGATCCCGGTTTCGGCTTCGGCAAAACGGTGGGGCACAATTACACGCTGCTACGCGAGTTGCAGCGACTGGGGGAAGTGGGCGTGCCGGTTCTGGCCGGCCTGTCGCGCAAGTCGATGCTGGGCGCGGTTACCGGCCAGCCGAATGGTGTGGCGCGGGTCCATGCCAGTGTGGCGGGTGCGGTTTTGGCGGTTGGTCGGGGAGCGAAAATCGTGCGCGTGCATGATGTCGCGGCGACGAAGGATGCGCTGGCCGTATTTGCAGCCATGAATGTGGCGGCAACAGAAAAGGGAGCATAAGTTGGCAAGACAATATTTTGGTACTGACGGCATCCGCGGTCGCGTTGGCGAGATGCCGATCACGCCTGATTTCGCCTTGCGGCTGGGTTTTGCCGCCGGCGAAACACTGGTGGCGCACGCGCGGGCGCAGGGGCTTGCGCGGGACGGCGAGCGTCCCGCCGTGTTGATCGGCAAGGACACGCGCATTTCCGGCTACATGCTGGAAGCCGCGCTGGAATCCGGCTTTGCCGCCGCGGGGGTCGATGTGATGCTGTGCGGCCCGTTGCCGACCCCCGCCGTGGCCTATCTCACGCGCGCCCTGCGGCTCGCCGCCGGCGTGGTGATCTCGGCCTCGCACAATCCTTTCGACGATAACGGCATCAAATTTTTCGGCGCCGGCGGCTTCAAACTGCCGGATGCGGTCGAAGAGGAAATCGAAGCGCGTCTGGCGCAGCCGCTGGGCTGTCGCGATTCTGCGCAATTGGGCAAGGCGCGCCGCGTGGATGACGCCGCCGGCCGCTACATCGAATTCTGCAAGAGTACCTTCCCGAACGAACTCGATTTGCGCGGGCTCAAGCTGGTGGTCGATTGCGCGCATGGCGCGGCGTATCACGTCGCCCCCAAGGTGTTTCACGAACTGGGTGCCGAGGTCGTGGCGGTGGCGGCTGCGCCGGACGGCCTCAACATCAATGCCGGTGTCGGTGCCACGGCGCCCGCGCACCTCAAGGATCAGGTCGCGGAACACCGCGCCGATCTGGGCATTGCCCTCGACGGCGACGCCGACCGCCTGCTGGTCGTCGATGCCAGTGGCCGCCTGTTCGACGGCGACGAACTGCTTTACGTTATTGCGCGTCATCAACGGTCGAAAGCTGCGTCAGGCGGGCTGGTCGGCACGCTGATGAGCAACCTCGGTTTCGAGCAGGCGCTGGGGCGCTTGGGTATCGATTTTGCGCGCGCCAAGGTGGGCGACCGCTATGTGCTTGAACTGATGCAGGAAAAAGGCTGGACGCTGGGCGGTGAAAATTCCGGCCATGTCATCTGCCTGGATCGCCATACCACCGGCGACGGCATCGTCGCCGCCCTGCAGGTATTGGCGGCGCTGCGCGAACGTAACGAGACGCTGGCCGAGGCCTGCGCCGATCTGAGCATGTTCCCGCAAAAGCTGATCAATGTGCGCATGGTGGCGGGCTTCGACTGGCGCGCGGACAAAGGCATTCGTGCAGCGGCCGAACAGGCGGAACGCATCCTCAACGGGGCCGGGCGGGTGTTGCTGCGTCCATCCGGTACCGAGCCGCTGTTGCGGGTGATGGTTGAAGGCAGTGACGAAGCGCTGGTGCTGGCGCAGGCAGAGGCGATTGCCGCGTCGGTGCGCAGCGCGGCAGGGCAGGCGTAAGACGCCGTATCGCCAGAACCGACTTTCGCCCGAAAAAAAGAGCCCAAACGGCGACGTCGTTTGGGCTCTTTTTAACTTGAATCATTCCGGCTTGCGCCGGAATGACGAAGTATTACTCAATCAGCAACCGGCAGCCTTCTTGAAGGACTTGCTGGAATTCTTGCCGTCCTTCATGTAGCGGGCGCGGATCTCGTCGCCATTGACGATCTGCTTGGCCTTGAATTTGTCAATCGTCAGATCGTCGGTGATGAGGATGGTGACGGCTTCCTTGGTCTTGTTGTCGGTGACCACGGCGGTGGCCGACTTGCCATCGGGGGCAATGGTGATGGCGCTCGCCGGGCCGAGCAGGCGGGCTTCGCCCTGCGCCGCGGCATTGCCGGCGAAAGCCAGGGTAGAGGCAGCCAGAACGGCCGAGAAGAGGATTGCGGACAGTTTGCTTTTCATGTGAAACTCCTTATGGTGGGTTCAAGAATTGTTGGCGGGCAGTATAACTTATGCCCGCAAGTCAATCGCTATGATCAGAACTTAACCTCAAAAGTTGCATAAATATCGGTGGCATTCTTCAGCGGGGCCATAGTCAATGGTGTTGCACCAGTAACGTCCGACATGGCGATAGGTTTACCGACCCAGTTGTTACTGCCGGTATATTTGAAATTGTAGTGCTGCACGCCCAGGCGGAAGAAGGCACGGCTAGTGTAGGAAGAGATCGGCATGAGATCTAGTTCCTGGATGAGGTAGGCTTCCCAGACGTCGCCGCGGGTGCCGTACTTCGAGGTGAACATGTCGCCAGCCGCCGGGGCGAAGGTGATCCAGTTCTTCGAGCCGCGATTGTACTCCAGGCCGATTTTGGTCTTCGTGGGCAGGTCGTAGCGCATGCCGAGGGCGATGGCGGTGCCGGTCTTATTGTTTGCTGCCTCAGCAGGACCCGCAAAATTTCCCGTCAGTAGTCCTAGAGTACCCATCGTGAGGTTGTTATTCGGTTTGGTGCGGCTCAGGCCCCAGTCGGCGAAGACATGCAGATTGCCGCTGCCAACCATCTTGAAGGTGCTCATGGCACCCAGACCGAACCAGTCGATGTCACCGAGATTGGTCGTCGGTCTGGTATCACTGAAAAAGGTGTTGCTCATCACCGGATTATCGAAAATCTGCATGCCGCGGTTCCATTGCAGCCAGACGCGCAGCGGGTCGGTGTCGATCGGCACGAGCGCCACGCCGAGCATGGTGGTGTCCTTGATCGAATTGCCGGTGCGGCTGAAGCCGCTCTCGAAGCCGACGCCATAACAAACCTTGGCATAGGCGCCGGGCAGGGCGTCGATTTCCGGCGCATAACCGAGGGTCATGCCGTCGAAGGCGTAATCGACCAGCAGGGCAGGCGTGCCGCCATTGCCGGGGCGCGGGTTGTTGGTGCGCAGGTTGGTTGGCGCGCCGCCGGTGGAGGGACGACGGCCCACCGAGAACCACATTTCCTGGTCGGCGATGTTGCTCCAGGTGGCGAAGACGCGGTCGACGTTGAGACGGCTGTCGGAAGGCACATGGCTGACCGTACCATCGAAGACGCCAACGCGGTCGGCGAAGAAGGGCGCGGCACCGGCATTGGTGAGGGCGGCATCGCTCTGCGAGCCGAACACCTTGTACATTGCCAGACGGGCGGTGACACTGACATCCTGGGTCGCCTTGGCATTCAGGTCGAGACCGAAGCGGTTGGTAAACAGGCTGGAGTTTTTCGGCTTGTAGTTGGATATCGGCGCCATAATCGGGTTACCAGTAGAAGGATCAAACCCGGTAATGCCAAGGTGATTTATTACCTCGCCGCGCAGAGAATCAGCGCGGAAATGGTAGTCGCCGCCCACGGTCAGCCATTTGCTCAGGGACTTGTCTTCGAGGCGCTGGACCTTGCCCTTGAGATCGGCGACGGCGACGGTGTCCGATTTGGCGGCGAGGTTGTTGACCTTTTCTTCGCTGGCCTTGACCTGGGCGCGCAGTGTCTCGATTTCGCGCGAGAGGGCTTCGAGGCGCTTCAGCAGGTCGGCATCGGCGGCGCTGGCGACCATCGGCAGGGCCAGGCCCGCGATCAAGGTGACAAGCAATTTCTTCCTGAATGTCTGGTTCATGAACTTCTCCTAGGGATTTGCGACGTAACTAAAGTTGGGTGCACGCACAGCGGGGGGCACGTTACTCCTGCCGAGCTTGTGAGTGCATAAAAATATTCGTATATTCGTATATGTTTGAGTAATGTTGCATCAGGGCAACATCGTGCCGCTCTGCCAGCTTGTCATGGAGCGGTCACACTGGGCTGCCAAGATTCGTCCGCCTTCCTTTTCAAGGCGTTATCAAGGAAAATGGCTCTCTCCGTACTGTTGCCCATGATTGACAGGTCATCCGATATGCACGCCAGATTGAACGCCCGATTGAAATTAGCCGGACTCGAAGAGCATCCGCTCCGCGAGCGCTTGAACAGCGAATTTCACGCCCATTTACCGATTCCCCTGGCCAGCCCGCTGGTCGTTTCGCATCTCGCCTTCAAACATGAAGGTTTGACCGAGCAGGCTGAACGCGACAATCTCGCGCGCTTGTGCCAGTCCAGCGTCTGTCAGTCGGTTGAAAGCTCGGATACGCACCTGGTGCTCGACGCCGGCGGTTTTCGCCTGCGCTGGGAGTTGCATACCGAGTTTTCGAGCTACACCTTTTCCCGGCCGCTGGTGGTCGGCGAGCCGTTCAACCCGGATGCAACAGCGCTCGAGGCCGTTTTGCCTTCTTTCCTGGCGGCGCTTCCCGGGCAGTTGATTGTCGCGACCCATGTCGAGCTGCGCTCGACCGCGGAGATGTCGCCGGAAACGGTGATCGCCGGTTTTCCGCCGAGCGGGCATCAGATGGTGGCCGTTCAGGTGGGCGCGGGTGCGGCATGGGTGTTTACCGACTTCATGTTCGACAACGGCTTTTCGCACTTTCTCGTGCTCGATGCCGCGCTGACGCAACGCCAGGCGGGACGGGCGGTTCAGCGCCTGCTGGAAATCGAGACCTATCGCATGATGGCATTGCTCGGTTTGCCGGTGGCGAAGGAGGTGGGCCGCTGGTTGGGCGGTGCTGAAAAGGAGTTGGCCGAACTGATGGATCACATCGGCCAGGCGCGTTCGCCGGAGGACGAGCGCGCGGCGTTGGCCAGTCTGGCGAAGCTGGCCGCGGAGGTCGAACATTCGGTGGCGCGCACCACCTTTCGTTTTGGCGCCGCCCGCGCTTATCACAGTCTGGTCATGCAACGCATCGAGGATTTGCGCGAGTTGCGCATCCAGGGTTTTCCGACGCTGAACGAATTCATGCTGCGGCGGCTGTTGCCGGCGATGGATACCTGCGCGGCCATGGCACGGCGGCAGGACGACCTGTCAGGCCGCGTGGCGCGTAACAGTCAGTTGCTGCGCACCCGCGTCGATATCGAGATTGAAAGACAAAACCATGAGCTGCTGGCCCAGATGAACAATCGCGCCAAGCTGCAGTTGCGTTTGCAGGCAACGGTCGAGGGCCTGTCGGTGGTTGCCATCACCTACTACGGGTCGCAGCTGGTGCATTACCTTGTCAAGGGTGGACAGCATCTGATTCCTGCCATGTCGCCCGAGATTGCCACCGCCGCGTCGATTCCGCTGATTGCGTTCCTTGCACTGTTCGGTATCAGGCGTTTGCGGCGGACGCTCGCCGCGGATGAGGCTGCCAGGTAGGCGTTCTTAACGTGAAACGTGGAACAATTTCGTGAAACACAATTCAACCACCGTCATTCCCGCATAGGCGGGAATCCATGCTGTGGTGGTCAGACTGATGGATCATGGGTTCCCGCCTGCGCGGGAATGACGGGTTTCATCATCGGGGGTGGTGTTTGCCACCATGATCGTTAGCCGCGAATGAAGTGCCGTGCGTAGCGCGGGGTGATGCGCGACATCGGCAGCAGCAGTGGCAGGTCGGCGGTGTTGAAGTCGGCATCCCAGGCCGGTTCGCCACAGACCCAGGCACCGGCACGCAGGTAACCTTTGAGCAGCGGCGGTATGGCGGCGGCGTCGCCGGTGACCAATCGTTCGAACGGCAGGGGCTCGCGCGGGAAAACGCGGTATTCGAGTGGCGCGATGTGGGTGTCGCTCAATTTCACGTACAGGTTGGCGGCGTTGTGGCCGCCATCGGCCATGCTGACCGAGGCGCAGCCGATCAGGGTGCGGTATTGGTGGCGCGCCATGAACTCGGCCAGTTTGCTCCACAGCAGGGCGATCACCGTGCCATTGCGGTAGTCGGGATGAATGCAGGACCGCCCGACCTCGACCATGCCATCCCGCAGGTAGCGCAGACGGGTGAGATCGAATTCGGTTTCGCTGTAGTAGTTGCCGGCCCGGCAGGCGGCCTCGGGCGTCAGGATGCGGTAGGTACCGACGACCCTGCCGGCACCGGCGTTGGATGTGTCGCGGACGATCAGATGTTCGCAATGCCGGTCGAAGCGGTCGGCATCGACGCCGGCCATGGGCGTTTGAATCCTGGCGCCGAGTTCCTCGACAAAAACGCGGTAACGCAGGCGCTGGGCTTCCTTGACCTCGTGCGCATTGAGCGCCAGGCCGATGGAATAGTGTTGATGATGATTATGTTGGGCGCGCCATTCCTGGGTGTGCAGCATGCTCTTCTCCTTTGTTGACGTTGGGTTGCGTGCATTGTTGAAGATCGACGTTACAAGAGGTTTGCAGGCAGATTGCAGTTGGATGAATTTCGGGCAGGTGCTGCGGCGCCGGTGCATGGTGGTGGATCAGCTCCATGCGGCCGTCCAAATGCTCGACGATGGCTGTGCAACTGTCGACCCAGTCGCCGCAGTTGAGGTAGGTCATGCCGTCGGCCGCGCGGATGGTCGCACTGTGGATGTGACCGCAGATCACGCCATCGACGCCGCGTTCGCGCGCGGCGCGGATCACCGAGTCCTCGAAGTCGAAAATGAAGCTCACCGCCGTCTTGACCTTGCGCTTGGCATAGCCGGCGAGCGACCAGTAGCCGGGGCGATTGAGGCGGCGCCGCAGCCACGACAGCCAGGCATTGATCCGCACCAGAGCGTTGTAGGCGATGTCGCCGAGCAGCGCCACCCAGCGATGATGGCGCGTCACCTGGTCGAATTCGTCGCCGTGGATCAGCAGATAACGCCGGCCGTCGGCGGCGGTGTGGATATATTCGTCGACCACCTGGATGCCGCCGAAATTCATGTCGAGGTATTCGCGCAGCGCCTCGTCGTGGTTGCCCGGAATGAGGAAGATTTTCTCGCCGTGACGGGCGCGGCGCAGCAGTTTCTGCACCACGGTGTTCTGCGCCGCCGACCATTGGATGCCGCGGTTCATGACCCAGAAATCGATGATATCGCCCACCAGGAAAAGATATTCGGCTTCATGGTCGCGGAGAAAATCGAGCAGGCGCTCGGCCTGGCAGCCGCGCGTGCCGAGATGGATGTCGGAGATGAAGATGGCGCGAACTCGCCGGGTCATGGCTCAGTCCGGGGCAATGGCAAACATCTCCCTGGCGCCCTGGCGCCGCGCATGCATCTGCACGAGATTTTCGAGCAAGCCGGCGAAGCTGTCGTGGATCGTGTCCCAGTCGAGGCGGGCCACGCGCGCCGGGGCACGCAGGCGCAGGCGGGCCAGCAGTCCCGGGGCGACGGCGAGCGCACTGGCCGCATTGATGAAAGACTGCTCGTCGCCGGGGGGCGCCAGCAGTCCGTTACGGCCGTCATCGATCAATTCAAGGGCGGCGGCGCTGGCAAAGGCGACGACGCCGAGCCCGCTGGCCATGGCCTCGAGCGTGACGTTGCCGTAGGTCTCGGTGAGGCTGGGGAGCAGGAAGATGTCGGCCGAGGCATAGTGCGCGGCGAGATCTTCGCCGTGGCGCATGCCGGCGAAGATATGCTCGGGGTGCCGTGCCGCCAGCGCCGACTTTTGCGGGCCGTCGCCGACGAACAGCAACCGTGAATTCGGATATGTCTGGTGCAGTGCGTCGAAGGCGGCGACCGCGAGCATCAGGTTCTTCTCGGCTGCCAGCCGGCCGACCATGGCGACGACCAGCGTGGCGGCGTCCGCGCCCCATTGCCGACGCAATGCCGTGGAGCGGCGCCGCGGATTGAAAAGCTGGGTGTCGACACCGCGCGCCATCACCTGCAAATTCTGAAAGTCGGCGCTGGCGAGACGGCGTGCGATCTGCTGCGTCGGTACCAGCGTGACTTGACTGCGGTTGTGGAAGCGGCGCAGGTAGCGCTCAATGCCGCCACGCAGCCAGCCGATGCCGTAGTGGCTGCTGTAGGCGTCGAAATTGGTATGGAAGCTCGAACTGACCGGCAGGTCGAGCCGCCGCGCCGCGGTCAGCGCCGACCAGCCCAGCGGCCCTTCGGTGGCGACATGGACGATATCCGGTCGCTGTTCGCGCCAGGCTTTGCGCAAGGCGCCGTGGGCCGGCAGGCCGATGCGCAGGCCCGGGTAGCGCGGTAGCGGCAGACTGCCCACCAGCAGTTCGCGCAAATCGGCCGTCAGCGCCGGCTGTTCCCCACGCTGCTGGCGCGGCCGCACCAGGTGCAGTTGGTGGCCGCGCTGGCGCAGGCCGTCGGCGAGCCGCCCCAGCGTCATGGCGACGCCGTTGACTTCGGGCGGGAAGGTTTCGGTGACCAGGGCGACGCGCATGATCGAGCATGTTGCGGGCGCCGTGCGACATCAAGATGACGGTGAGATTACAGTTACGTTACCGTGAAACCCCCGCAGTCTCGCCGCCGGGCCGCCCTTAGCCCGCAAGCGGGCTAAGGGCCTTCTGGTGTCTCCCCCTTTCCCCCGGCCCCTTTCCCGCCAAGGGAAAGGGGAGAAAACCAGCATCACCGCAGTTCACACTCCAGTAATCTCGCCGCCGGGCCGCCCCAAGGCGAGACGGCACGCGCCGCCAGGCGCAACTCGCACCAACAGTTGAGCGGAGCACCCCGTAACAAGCGAGCACAAGGCCGAAGGCCGCAGGACAGCCGAAGGCTGGTCCCGCGAAGCGGGATGCGGCTTTGCCGCACAAAGCGAGCCGTTTAGAACCCCCCGAGAGGGGAGCGAAGGGGGGCGGGCGTTTTTAGCGCGCCAATGGCGTGGGCGATGGCGCGGTGGGCGTGGGCGGCGAGGTGGCGACGGTCGGCAAGCGGGTGGCTATCTGTGATGTGTGCCCGCATCGGCGGCAGTACCTCGATCCGCGCCACCAGGCCGTTGGCGGTGACGATGGCGCGCAAGGCTTGCCACAGCGTGATGGCGTCGACATAGGCCGGCACCGCGCTGCGCCGGCCGTCGCCGCCGGTGTAGCGCAGCGCCAGCGGCGTGACCGGCGCGCCGGCGTCGATGGCGGCCTGGAACAGCGCGCCGTGGAAGGGCAGCACGCGGTCGCCGCGGGTCGTCGTGCCCTCGGGGAACACCGCCGCGCGCCGGCCGGCACGCAACTGCTCGACGAGCCTGGCACGGGCGTGTTGCACCGCGCTGCGGCTGCCGCGTTCGAGAAAAATGGTGTCGGTCCGCGTCGCGAGCCAGCCGATCAGCGGCCAGCGTCGCACCTCGTCCTTGGCGACGAAGGCGGCGGGTGCCACCGCGTTGATCACGTAAATGTCGAGAAACGAGATGTGGTTCGCGACGAGCAGGCCTTCGGCCGCCGTGCCACGGACCTGTAGCTCGACGCCGAGGCATTCCAGCAGTTGCCGCGACCAGCGTTGCTTGAGCCATAGTCGGCGTGGCGGCGAAAGCCACGGATACAGCGCGGCGGCGGTCACCAGGCCAGTGAGCAGATGCAAGGCGAGGCGCGTCAGCCGCACGCCGGCCCGCAGTGCGGGCAGGTCAGGCTTGAGCGTGATCTGGATGGCCATGAGGAGCCGGTTGCGCTATCGGGAAGGTGGCGATTGTATGTGCACACCCAGCGAAAATTATTACCGTGCGATGACAGCGTGATTGTGAAAAGTCGGCGCTGGCAGGACGGCGTGCGACATAATGCTGCGACGCAGCAACTTTTTTCAAGCAACGGAGTCCACGGGTCATGGATGATCATTGGAAAGACGATGTGTATCGCAAGCGCGCCGAGCTGGCGCGTCGGCTGCACGAACCGCTGGCGCGGCTGGCCAGGCTGTGCGCCGCCGTCTGGGGCGACCGTCAGCGCCTGAACGACCTGCTCGCCGCCGGTTGCGGCGGCATTCCCCATGCCGTTTCGCTCTACGCGCTCGACAGCGCCGGCGTGCAGATCAGCGACAGCGTCGACGCCGAGCGCATCACCTCTGGCCATTTCGGCCGCGATCGCTCGCAGCGGCCCTACATGAAGGAACCGCTGCCGCCGTGGGGTTTCCTGCTCCCCGACGCCTATGTCGGCCTGACGGGGCGGCCCTCGTTGACAGCGCTCCATATCGTGCGCGATGGCGAGACGGAAATCGGCTTTCTTGGCGCCGACTTCGACTTGCGCGATCTGCCCGTCGCCGCCGCCTTGAGCAAGGAGTCGCGCGAGTGGCGTCAGGTCAAGGGTGATCCGTCGATCCGCAGTGGTGTCTTTCTGCAGCAGCGGGTGGAGAGCCAGATGGACCGCGACATCATTCAGGCGCAGGCCATCCTCGAAGATCTCATCACCGAGCGCGGCATGTTCCAGGTGGTGATCCATTTTTCCAGCAGTCGCGCCACCGGCTGGTTCATTGACGATCCGTTTCGCTACCGCATCTTCGACCAGGAGGCGCTGGCTGATCCCGACGTCTGCCTGCTTTACTCGCCCCAGCCGTGGCCGGCGGATGCGCTGATAACGCGCGAGAGCGTGAAACCCATGCTCGACGCCATGCGCGAACTGCGCCTGGCCGACCAGACCATTTACCTGCGCTCGGCCTCGATCAACATCTTCAACGGCATGGTCAGCCTCACCTTTTCCTGCGATGGCACGCACTACATGAGCTGCGACGAGTTCCTCAATCGCCAGGGCGATTTCTGGTCGGCCATCGGTGGCCCGGCGTGACCCGTTGCCGGGCTAGCCAAACAGCACCAGCCCCCACACCGCCATGACGTTGACGAGGGCAATCAACACCGCCGCGCTGCCGATGTCCTTGGCGCGCTTGGCCAGTCGATGCTGATCAAACGAGATGCGGTCGACGGCGGCCTCGATGGCGGAGTTGACGAGCTCGACGATCAATACCAGCAGCACGCTGCCGATCATCAGCGCATGGCCACTGCCGCTGGCCGGTAGCCACAGGGCGAGCGGGATCAGCACGACCGCCAGCCAGACTTCCTGGCGAAAGGCGTCTTCGTGGCGATAGGCCGCCTTGAGGCCGGCAACCGAGTAAGCAATAGCGTTCCAGACGCGGGCGAGGCCGGTCTTGCCCTTGAACGGGCTCTCGTGGGCGTGGTTGGCGGGGGGAGGGGATTCGTCGGAGTTGGTCATACGGCCGACTCTACCAGCGAACGATAGAGATCGGCGAGTTGGCGCGCGCGGGCCGGCGCGGCCCATTCCAGTGCGTAGTTGCGCGCCTCGGCCGCCAGCGTGTCGAGGTGATCGCGATTGCCGACCAGCGACGCCAGGCCGTTGCCGAAGGCGACGGGGTCGTTGGGCGCGATGACGGCACCGCGCTCTGCGTCCAGGATGTCGCGCGTGCCCATTTCGGCCAGGGCAAATACGGGCAGACCGGCGGCCATGGCTTCGAGTAGCACCAGGCCCTGGGTCTCGGTGCGCGAGGCGAAGGCAAAGACATCGGCTGCCGCATAGCAGTCCGGCAGTTCCTGAACGCGGTCGAGATAGCCGACGAAGCGGATGCTGCTACTCAGGCCGGCGTGTTCGGACTGGCGGCGCAGGGCGGGCAGGGCGGGGCCCTCGCCGGCGACGACCAGCAGCAGGTCGGGGCGCCGGCGCAGGGCGGTGGACATGGCTTCGATGAGGAAATCGATGTTTTTTTCGTGGGCGACGCGGCCGACGAACAGGGCAACGGGGCGGTCGGCGGCGATGCCGTGGCGGGAACGGAACAGCGCGCCGTTGCCGACGGAGAAATTGCGCACCGGGATGCCGGTGGGCAGCACATGCAGAGGCGCCTTCACGCCGTAACCGGTCAACGTTTCGTGCATGGCGGAGGAGGGCACCACCACGGCGTCGAGCCCGTTGCACTGGCTGGTGGCGATGCGCCGCGCGGCGGCCTTGAGCCACGGGCGCGGCAACGCCGGCAGGTAATGGGCGATGTATTCCTCGAAATGGGTGTGGTAGGTGGCCAGCACCGGCACCTGGTGACGGCGCGCGATGCCCACGCCGACATAGTGGGCGGCGAAGGGCGTCTGCACATGGACCAGGTCGATGCCCTCCATGGCGAGGCGCTCCGCGGTGTGATTGAGCGGTCGCCAGCGCATCAGCCGATCCTCGGGATCGAAGGGCACCCGCCGGGCGCTCACGCGCCAGGTGGCCGACGTGTTGGGACACGCGGGGTGATCGGGATAGTCCGGCGCGATCAGCCGCACCTGGATCCCCAGGGCGGCGAGGTCGGCGCGAAAGGTCTCGATCGAGGTCGAGACGCCGTTGATGCGCGGAAAATACACGTCCGAGATCATCAGGACGCGCAGGAAACGGGAATGCGAGTTGAAATTGTGCATGGCGCGCACACTGCGCGTCGAACATTGCGCCGGTGTGACACGCGGTGGCGATGGAAATCGGGCCGGGGGCCGCGCTGTTGCGGCGCGGCGAATTGTTACGCCCTGTCACTCAGGTGTAACAATGGCTGCCTAGACTGCGTGCTGCTGATGAGTTCCCTTCCCCAACCAAGGAGATAACACAATGAATATACGCGTGAAAATGATTGCGACGCTGCTCGCTGCCGTGGGCGCCACCGCGGCTACCGGCGCTTATGCGCAAGCCCTGGTCAAGATCGACGGTTCCTCGACCGTGTTCCCGGTCACCGAGGCGGTGGCCGAGGACTTCCAGAAAGCCAAGAAGGGCGCCGTGCGCGTCACCGTCGGCATCTCCGGCACGGGGGGCGGCCTCAAGAAATTCTGTCGCGGCGAGATCGATATCGCCAACGCTTCGCGCCCGATTCTTGAAAAGGAAATGGCCGACTGCCGCGCCGCCGGCATCAAGTACATCGAACTGCCGATCGCCTTCGACGCGATGACCGTGGTGATGAATCCGAAGAACAGCTTCCTCAAGCAGATTACCGTCGCCGAGCTCAAGACGATGTGGGAGCCGGGCGCGCAGGGCAAGGTCACCAAGTGGAACCAGGTCAATCCGGCCTGGCCCGACCAGAATCTGAAGCTCTACGGTCCGGGTGCCGATTCCGGCACCTTCGACTACTTCACCGAGGCCGTTGTCGGCAAGGCCAAGTCTTCGCGCGGCGACTTCACCGCCTCGGAAGACGACAATGTGCTGGTACAGGGTGTTTCGCGCGACATCGGCGGCCTTGGCTACTTCGGTTTTGCCTACTATTTCGAGAACAAGGACAAGCTGCGCGCCGTGCCGGTGGTGAACAAGAAGGGCGTGGCCGTCACGCCTTCGATCGAAGCGGTCATGGATGGTTCCTACGAGCCGCTGTCGCGGCCGATCTTCATCTACGTCAGCGCCAAGTCCGCCGACAAGCCCGAGGTCAAGGAATTCGTCGAGTACTACCTGAAGCACGGCGGCAAGCTGGCCAAGGAAGTCAAGTATATTCCGCTGTCCGACGCCGACTACAAGCACGCGCTGGAAAACTTCAGCAAGAAAAGGACCGGCACCGCTTTCGGTGGGCACTCCGAAGTTGGCGTAAAAGTGGCCGATCTGCTCAAGCGCGACCCCAAGGAGTAATTTTTTTTGCGAATATCTGCCCGGCGGGTGCCGGGCGGGTTTTTGCTGCCCACGTTTTGTCGATCGCCTGAATGTGGCATTATCGCCACTCTTCCAGCTTATGAGTGCCACCTTGACCACCTCCCCCGTCATGCCAACCGCGACTGTCAGCGACCGCCTGAAGAAAAAGGCTTCGCGCCACGTCAAGGAGCGCGTTATCGAGGCCCTGCTGTTCTGTGCCGCGATGATTTCGGTGTTCACGACGGTCGCGATCGTCTACATCCTGGTCAAGGAATCGTGGATTTTCTTCGAGGCGGTGCCGCTCACCCGGTTCCTTTTCGACACCCAGTGGACACCGCTCTTCGACGATGCCCACTACGGCATCGCGGTGCTGCTCTCGGGCACCATCACCAGTTCCGCCGTGGCGCTTCTGGTGGCGATTCCACTGGGCACCATCATCGCCATCTATCTTTCCGAGTTCGCCCATCACCGGGTGCGCGAAGTCGCCAAGCCTTTTCTTGAGCTGCTCGGCGGCGTGCCGACCATCGTCTATGGCTATTTCGCCCTGGTCTTTCTGACGCCGCTGCTACAGAAAATTTACCCCGAACTGCCGGGCTTCAACCTGTTGTCGGCCGGCTTGATCATGGGGGTGATGATCATTCCCTATGTGGCTTCACTTTCCGAGGATGCCATGCGCGCGGTGCCGATGGCGCTGCGCGAGGGTTCCTACGCGATGGGTGCGACACGGCTGCAGACGGCGCTGCGCGTGGTGATGCCGGCGGCGACCTCGGGTATCGCCTCGGCCTACATCCTTGGCATTTCGCGCGCGGTTGGCGAGACCATGATTTTGGCGGTTGCCGCCGGCATGCAGCCGAACCTGACCTTCAATCCGACCGAGTCGGGCGCGACCATTACCTCCTACATCGTGCAGGTGGCGCTGGGCGACCTGCCGCACGGCTCGATTGGCTACCAGACGATTTTTGCCGCCGGTCTCTCGCTGTTGTTACTGACGCTGACCTTCAACCTGCTCGGCCATTGGCTGCGCAAGCGTTTCCGCGAGGTGTATTGAGATGAATCAACAGGACCTCCAGGTCATTCGTGCGCTGATTGCCCGCGCCAAGCGCTGGGACGCCTTCTTCGGCGTGCTCGGCATCCTCGCCCTGATGGTCGGCTTGCTGACCTTCATGACACTGTTCGTCGACATGGCGATTCAGGGCTTGGGCCGCATCGATGTCAACTTCTTCACCAGCTTTCCCTCGCGTCGGGCAGAAAATGCCGGCATCCTCTCGGCCTGGGTCGGCACTATGCTGGTGATGCTCGTCACCGGGCTGGCGGCCGTGCCGCTGGGCGTGGCGGCGGGCGTCTACCTTGAGGAGTACGCGCCGAAGAACTGGCTGACCGATGTGATCGAGATCAACATCACCAATCTCGCCGGCGTGCCGTCCATCGTCTACGGCCTGCTGGCGCTCGGTCTGTTCGTCTATCAGTTCGGCCTTGGCCAGAGCATTCTCGCGGCCGGTCTGACGCTGGCGCTCCTGATCCTGCCGGTGGTGATTGTCGCCACGCGCGAGGCGATCCGTTCCATCCCGCAGATCATCCGCGAAGGCTCCTATGCCTGCGGCGCGACGACCTGGCAGACGGTGTCCGACCACATCCTGCCCTATTCCTCGGCCGGCATTCTCACCGGAGTCATTATCGGCATGGCCCGCGCCATCGGCGAGACCGCGCCCATCATCACCATCGGCGCGCTGACCTTCATCGCCTTTCTGCCGTCGCTGCCCTTCACCGGCGAGCCGCCGGCCGGCCTGTTCGACTGGCTGTTCGCGCCTTTCACGGTGATGCCGATCCAGATGTTCAACTGGACATCCCGCCCCGAGGCCGCCTTCCAGGCCAACGCCGCCGCCGCCGGCTTCATTCTGGTGCTGATGACACTGGCCATGAACGGCGCGGCGATCTGGCTGCGCTACCGCCTGCGCAAGAACATCACGTGGTGATCACAACTTGACTAAAGAGCCCGCAATGAGCAACGCAACCACCCCCAACATCGAGCCCGCTGCCGGTCTGGCAATCAAGGCCGAATGCCGCAACTTTGGCTTCCATTACGGCGATTTCCAGGCGCTGCAGGACATCAACATGCCGGTCTACGACAAGCAGGTGACCGCCTTGATCGGTCCGTCGGGCTGCGGCAAATCAACGCTGTTGCGTTCGTTCAATCGCATGCATGACCTGTATCCGGGCAATCGCTATCAGGGCGAGATCATCATGCAACCAGACAACACCAACCTGCTGGCGAAGGAGGTTGATCCGATCGAGGTGCGCATGCGCATCTCGATGGTGTTCCAGAAACCGAATCCATTTCCCAAGTCGATTTTTGAAAACGTTGCCTATAGTTTGCGCGTGCGCGGCATGACCAATAAAAGCGAGCTCGAGGACCGCGTCCAGCATTCGCTGAAGGGGGCGGCGCTGTGGAATGAGGTGAAGGACCGGCTGAACGATCTGGGCGCCAATCTTTCCGGCGGCCAGCAGCAGCGTCTGTGCATTGCCCGCGCGCTGGCCGCCGATCCCGAGATCATCCTTTTTGACGAACCCACCTCCGCGCTCGATCCGATCGCCACCGCAAGCATCGAGGAACTCATCACCGAGCTCAAGGAGAAGGTGACGATCCTGATCGTCACCCACAACATGCAGCAGGCGGCGCGCATTTCCGATTTCACCGCCTACATGTACATCGGCGAACTCGTCGAGTTCGGCGTGACCGATCAGGTCTTCATCAAGCCGCAGAAGAAGCAGACAGAAGACTACATTACGGGAAGGTTCGGCTGAAATTGACCGCGGCAGGGCGCGGTCGTTATAATCCGCCCCTTTCGACGTAACGGGCGGACATCATGCGCAAGAAATTCGTTGCCGGTAACTGGAAGATGCACGGCAGTCTGGCGACCAACCTGGGCCTGCTGCAAGGGGTGCGCGCGGGGGTGGCCGGCCTTGGCGCCAATGCCGCCGAGGTGGCTGTTTGCGTGCCTTATCCTTATCTCGATCAGGCGCGCGGCGCGCTTGCCGGCAGCAATGTCGCCTGGGGTGCGCAGGATGTGTCAGAGCATGTCCAGGGGGCCTACACCGGCGAGGTGAGCGCCGCGATGCTGGCGGACTTCGGCTGTCGTTATGTGATAGTCGGTCACTCCGAACGCCGTAGTTACTTCGGTGATACGGATGCTGTGGTCGCGGCAAAGTTCGAAGCGGCGCTCAAGGCCAGCCTTGTGCCGATTCTGTGTGTCGGCGAAACCCTCGATGAGCGTGAAAAAAATGTAACTGCCGAGGTTGTGACGCGCCAGCTCGATGCTGTCATGACGCGCTGCGGTATTGCGGCATTGGCGAAAGCCGTTGTGGCCTATGAACCCGTTTGGGCCATCGGTACCGGCAAGACCGCTAGTCCGGAGCAGGCTCAGGAAGTGCATGCGCTGATCCGTGCGCGCGTAGCTGCGGCGGATGCCAAGGTTGCCGCCGGCTTGCAGATCCTCTATGGTGGCAGCATGAAACCTGGCAATGCAAAAGAACTCATGGCGCAGCCGGATATTGACGGCGGGCTGATTGGTGGCGCTGCTCTGGTTGCAACTGATTTTGCTGCCATCTGCGCCGCAGCTGTTTAAACAAAGGAAAACAAATGGATGTCATTTTCACGATAACGCTGACGGCGCATATCCTGGTCGGGCTGAGTGTCATCGGCCTGGTGCTGATGCAGCATGGCAAGGGTGCCGACATGGGTGCTGCCTTTGGCGGCGGGGCTTCCGGCAGCCTGTTCGGCGCCACCGGCTCGGCAAACTTTTTGTCACGCGCAACAGCCGTATTGGCGACGATCTTCTTCCTGACAAGTCTGGGCTTGGCTTATATGGCAAGCAAACAGCCGGCAACTGTCGGTGGTAGCGTGATGGATGCCGCCGTGCAAAAGGCACCACCGACCACTGCGCCTGCTAACGTACCTGTGCCGGTCCCGGATGGCTCAAAGGCTCGGGATATTCCCAAGTAATCGGATCATCGCAATATTCGGTCAGCCACTATATGAGCTCGCCACCACTAGCAGCTCGCGAAAAGCTCCGCGAGGACCGCTTCGGAACGGTCTGGAAAGATGATCTGCATGATGTTTTCGTCGATGTTGCCCCTTATTACGATCGTGCCAACTACGTCGCCAGTTTTGGGCTCTGGGGCTGGTTCCGGCGTAATTTCATGTCCCTTATCGAGTTGCAGCCCGGCCAACGGGTGCTTGACGTGTGTGCTGGCACTAATGCTGTCGGCATAGCGTTGCTCGAACGCGAGCCCAGTCTCGAAGTGCATGCCATCGATCGCAGCGCGGCGATGCAGGAGGTTGGACGCAAGCGTGCGCAGGAGCGTGGCCTGGAAATTCGCAGCAATATCGGCGATGTACATGTGCTGCCTTTCCCGGACAATCATTTCGATGTGGTTACCCTGCAATGGGCATCGCGACACTTGCGGGTGCGTGACCTGTTCACAGAGATTCATCGAGTTTTGAAACCGGGTGGCCGCTTCCATCACTGTGACATGCTCCGGCCGGGAAACCCGGTGATCGAGAAGCTTTACTATGCGTATCTGCGCGGCAGTCTGGCGATTACCGGATTGTTTTTCCGCAGCGGTTCAGCGGCCTGGAGTGTCAAGAAATACTTCATCGATGCGATCGAGCTTTTCTATTCGGCAGACGAGTTGTCGCAGGTGTTGAGAGAATTGGGTTACCGCGATGTCGTTGCCAAGTCCTTGCTCGTTGGCATGATCGGCATGCACCGCGCAGCCAAGCCCCTCGCTGACGGCGCGACCGATTAGCTGAACCCCGCAAGCAAGCGGAATACTCATCGGGTTGTGGCATGAGTCCGGTAGATGCCTTGGTCGCCATCGACCGCAGGATTCTCGAAGCTTACAGTCGGCGTACCACCGCTGCCTTGCGTGCCGTGTTGCCGCTGCGCATCGCCCTGCCACGCATCGAGCCATTCCTGGCCCTGAATGTCGCCAAGGAGGTGCAAAAAGACGCACTGGTAATTCGCCGGGCTCATGAGGCCTTGCGGCATGGGGCAGGTCCGAGTTCCGTCATGGCGCGGCAACTGTTTCAAGCCACGCGTGAAATAGATAATGTCTTCCTGACGCGCGTCAACAGTTTGCCGGTTGGAATCGTGATTCGTTATGCGGAAATCGAACCGATTCGCACCCGACGAATTGAAAAGCTGCTCGGTGCGGCGTATGCCGTCCTGGAACGCTGGCCTAAGGGCAAATGCGGTCGGCTGGCTATTCAGGAAAGTTTTTCTCGCGCGGAATTTCAACAGTTATTGCATGATCTGCTGCGCTTGTATGCACTTGAAACCCAGGCGCTAAGTCGTTCTTTGCGTCTGCCGGCGCTGCTTGTTCCACTGCGCGATGGCATTGCGTGGAATTTGTACCGGATCATGAATGAAGTAGCGACAAACATGGCGCGCGATGTTGCTGTGATGGTTTATCGTGAAAGGCTTCGCTGAAATCCCCGAGCCTGTCCATGCCTGATTTGATGCCCGATTGGACCTGATTTCTTTTAAGTCGCAATAAAAATTATTGCTGAGTCTTTTTGCGTCGCAGCATTCGCCTTGCGATATACTCGCGCACTTGAATTTGGGTACTGGATAACGGTTCCCCGAGTGCAAGTGGCATTGAATGACAGTTGATTGGTACCGCAAGACAACGTCCGCCGACGTGGTGAAATTGGTAGACACGCTATCTTGAGGGGGTAGTGGCGAAAGCTGTGCGAGTTCGAGTCTCGCCGTCGGCACCAGGTTTTGTTTGAATTTCATTTTTCGGAGTTGAGCAGCGCAGCCGCAGTGTGACTGATTGCGGTGCAGCACAAATCACAAAAATGCTGGAAAACTATTTCCCGATTCTCATTTTCGTCATTGTCGCCCTGATTTTTGGCTGTGTGCCGATGATCATTGGCCGACTGGTCGGTCCCCATCGGCCAGGCCCGGAAAAACTCTCTCCCTATGAGTGCGGCTTCGAGGCATTCGAAGACGCCCGGATGAAATTCGATGCGCGTTATTATTTGATTGCCATCATTTTTGTCATTTTCGATCTCGAGGTGGCCTTTCTGTTGCCTTGGGCCGCGATCTTCAAGGAGATGGCGCTGACCCCCGAGTTTGCTTATTTCGGCTTTGGTTCCATGATGGTTTTCCTTGCCATTCTGGTCGTTGCCGATATTTACGCATGGGCCAAGGGCGCCCTTGACTGGGAGTGATCGGGTGAGTATTGAAGGTGTATTGCAGGAAGGCTTTGTTACCACGACGCTCGACAAGCTCATTAACTGGACGCGTACCGGTTCGCTGTGGCCGATGACTTTCGGCCTGGCCTGTTGTGCCATCGAGATGATTCACACGGGTGTGTCGCGTTACGACCTCGACCGTTTCGGCATCGTGTTTCGCCCCAGTCCCCGTCAGGCCGATGTGCTGATTGTCGCCGGCACCCTGACCAACAAGATGGCGCCAGTCATGCGCAAGGTTTACGAGCAGATGGCCGAGCCGCGCTGGGTGATCTCGATGGGGTCCTGCGCCAACGGCGGCGGTTACTATCACTATTCGTATTCGGTGGTGCGTGGCTGCGATCGTATCGTGCCGGTGGATATTTACGTGCCGGGTTGTCCGCCGACGGCCGAGGCCTTGCTCTACGGCATCATCCAGTTGCAAAACAAGATTACGCGCACTTCGACCATCGCACGATGATTCGTTCCGCCAACTTTTTGAACGCATGTCAGGTATGCCAATGAGCGCCAAGCTGGACCGGCTTTGTCAGAACTTGCGGGATGTGCTGGGCGAGCGCATCCGGAGCCTCACCGTTGACCGTGGTGAAGTTGCCCTGGAAGTTGCGGCGGCCGATTACCTGGCGGTGGCGACCACCTTGCGCGACCATGCCGACCTCTGCTTCGAGCAGGCAATGGATCTTTGTGGTGTCGATTACGCCTCTTATGGCGAAGTCGCATTTTCTGGCGCGACCGCTGCGCCGCGCTTTGCCGTGGTCAGTCAATTACTTTCATTGACCCACAACTGGCGTCTGCGTCTGCGCGTTTTTGCGCCGGACAATGATTTTCCCGTGGTCGATTCGCTGATGGATGTCTGGAATGGCGTCAATTGGTTCGAGCGCGAGGCCTTCGATCTCTACGGCATCATGTTCAGCGGTCATAACGATTTGCGCCGCATCCTGACCGATTACGGTTTTGTCGGTCATCCATTCCGCAAGGATTTCCCGATCTTCGGTTATGTCGAGATGCGTTACGACCCCGAACAGCGTCGCGTGGTCTATGAGCCGGTGACGATCGAGCCGCGTGAGAATACTCCGCGGATCGTGCGCGAGGACAATTACGGCGAGGTGGGTGACCGTGGCTGAAATCAAGAATTACACGATCAACTTCGGCCCGCAGCATCCGTCGGCACACGGGGTTCTGCGTCTGGTGCTGGAGCTCGATGGCGAGGTGGTCGTGCGTGCCGATCCGCATATCGGCCTGCTCCATCGCGGCACCGAAAAGCTGATGGAAACGCGCACCTGGATTCAGTCGCTACCCTACATGGACCGCCTCGACTACACGTCGATGCTGGTCAACGAACATCCTTTCTGTCTGGCGATCGAGCGACTGATTGGCGTCGAAGTGCCAATCCGGGCGCAGTACATCCGCGTCATGTTTGCCGAGATCACCCGCATCCTGAATCACCTGTTGAGTATCGGCACCCATGCGCTGGACGTTGGCGCCATGGCGATGGTGCTGTACACCTTCCGCGAACGCGAGGATATCTTCGATATGCTCGAAGCGGTGTCAGGCGCGCGCATGCATGGCGCTTACTTCCGGCCCGGTGGCGTGTATCGCGACCTGCCGGATCGCATGCCGAAATACGAGGTTAACAAGTTCAAGAACGCACGGACGGTCAAGGAACTCAATGCGGCGCGCGAAGGCTCGCTGCTCGATTTCATCGAGGATTTCACCAACCGTTTTCCGGTTTATTGCGACGAATACGAAACCCTGCTGACCGACAACCGCATCTGGAAGCAGCGCCTGGTCGGGGTGGGTGTGGTTTCTCCCGAGCGGGCCCTGCAGCTCGGTTTCAGCGGCCCGATGCTGCGCGGTTCCGGTGTCGAATGGGACTTGCGCAAGAAGCAGCCCTACGAAGTTTATGATCGCCTCGACTTCGATATTCCGGTGGGCGTCACCGGCGACAGTTACGACCGTTATCTGGTGCGCATGGAAGAAATGCGTCAGGCGAACCGCATCATCAAGCAGTGCATTGCCTGGCTGCGAACCAATCCCGGCCCGGTGATTACCGACAACCACAAGGTCGCCCCGCCGTCGCGCGAGAAGATGAAGGGCAGCATGGAAGAGCTGATCCATCATTTCAAGCTCTTCAGCGAAGGCATGCACGTCCCGCCCGGCGAAGTGTATGTCGGCACCGAGCACGCCAAGGGTGAGTTTGGCGTTTATATGATTTCGGATGGCGCCAACAAGCCCTACCGCGTCAAGCTGCGCTCGGCTGCCTTCCAGCACCTGGCCGCCATGGACGAGTTGTCGAAGGGACACATGCTGGCCGATGTGGTGACCATCATCGGGACGATCGATGTTGTGTTTGGCGACGTCGATAGGTGAGATCATGTTAAGCGAATCCACACTCAAGAAAATCGACCGCGAGGTCGCCAAGTATCCGGTCGACCAGAAGCAGTCCGCCGTGATGGCCGCGTTGATCTTTGCCCAGGATGAAAAGGGCTGGCTGGCGCACGAGACCATCGCCGCTGTTGCTCAATACCTTGATATGCCCGAGATGGCGGCTTACGAGGTGGCCAGTTTCTACAACATGTATGACCTGCACCCGGTCGGCAAATACAAACTGACCGTCTGTACGAATCTGCCCTGTGCACTGTCGGGCGGTGTGCATGCAGCGGACTACCTCAAGAAAAAACTGGGCATCGACTTCAACGAAACCACACCGGACGGCAAATTCACCCTCAAGGAGGGTGAGTGCATGGGCGCCTGTGGCGATGCGCCGGTAATGCTGGTGAACAACAAGCACATGCGTTGCTTCATGGCACCCGAAGAAATCGATCGTTTGTTGGAGGACTGCAAATAATGGCCCTGCTGCAAGCGATCAACCCCTTGCTCTCCGCCGGTTGGCAGCGGGATGGGCACGAGTGGCGTCTGGAAAACGATACCGGCTGGCGCCTCAAGGACTACGAGGCGCGCGGTGGCTATCAGTCGCTCAGGAAAATTCTTGCCGCGCAGATGTCGCCCGACGATGTCATCGCCGAAGTCAAGAAATCGGTGCTGCGCGGACGTGGCGGAGCGGGCTTTCCGACCGGCCTCAAATGGAGCTTCATGCCCAAGGCGGCGCCGGAAAAATACATCGTCTGCAATACCGACGAAGGCGAACCCGGCACCTTCAAGGACCGTGATATTCAGCGCTTCGACCCACATGCCGTCATCGAGGGCATGATCATCGCCGCGTACGCGGTCGGCGCCTGCCGCGGTTACAACTACATTCACGGGGAAATCTACGAGCTGTACCAGCGCTTCGAGCAGGCGCTGGACGAGGCGCGCGCCGCAGGGCTTGTCGGACAGAACATCCTGGGCTCGGGGTTGAACTTCGAACTGTTCGCCCATCAAGGCTGGGGCGCCTACATTTGCGGCGAAGAGACCGGTTTGCTGGAGTCCATCGAGGGCAAGAAAGGCCAGCCGCGCTACAAGCCGCCGTTCCCCGCGAACGTTGGCCTCTATGGCAAGCCCACGACGATCAACAACACCGAGACCTTCGCCTCGATTCCCTACATCCTGCGGGACGGCGGCGATGCCTTCCTCAATCTCGGGAAGCCGAACAACGGCGGCACCAAGCTTTTCTCGGTGTCCGGTCACGTGAATCGGCCGGGTAATTTTGAAGTGCCGATGGGCACGCCCTTTCCCAAGCTGCTCGAAATGGCCGGTGGCATGCGCGGCGGCCGCAAACTGAAAGCGGTGATTCCGGGCGGCTCGTCGGCTCCGGTGCTGCCCGCTGACATCATCATGGATTGCACGCTCGACTACGATTCGATCGCCAAGGCTGGTTCGATGTTCGGTTCCGGCGCGGTGATCGTGATGGATGAAACCGTCTGCATGGTCCAGGCACTGGAGCGTCTGTCCTGGTTCTATTACGAAGAGTCCTGCGGCCAATGCACGCCCTGTCGCGAAGGTACCGGCTGGCTCTACAAGGTGATTCATCGCATCGAGCATGGCTTGGGCCGTCCCGAGGACCTCGACCTGCTCTCCGACGTCTCCACCAACATCATGGGCCGCACCATCTGCGCACTCGGCGACGCGGCAGCCCTGCCGGTGCTGAGTTTTACCAAACACTTCAGGAGCGAGTTCGAGTATCACATCGAACACAAAAAATGCCTGGTACCGCGCGAAATACAAAAAGCGGGCAGCGCCTTCCACACCCGTTTGATGGCGGGAATATGATGGCCCCCCGCGCTCGCCTCAACTTCAAGTTCACCGGCTCGCTGCCCCCCACCGTGGGGCGTATGCCTCCTTGGGGCGGCCCGGCGGAGGCAACATGCTAGATTTTGAAATCGACGGCAAGGCCCTGCAGGTGCAGGACGGCACGCTGGTCATCGAGGCCGCGCAGCAGGCGGGCATCTATATCCCGCATTTCTGCTACCACAAGAAACTCTCCATCGCTGCCAACTGCCGCATGTGCCTGGTGCAGGTCGAGAAGGCGCCCAAGCCGATGCCGGCCTGTGCAACCGTCGTCACCAACGGCATGAAGGTCTTCACCCATTCCGATCTGGCGGTGAAGGCGCAAAAAAGCGTGATGGAGTTTCTGCTGATCAATCACCCGCTCGATTGCCCGATCTGCGATCAGGGTGGCGAGTGCCAGTTGCAGGATCTGGCGGTGGGTTACGGCAGTTCCGCCGCGCGCTTCCAGGAAGAGAAGCGCGTGGTGCCCGACAAGAACCTTGGCGCGCTGATCAACACCGACATGACCCGGTGCATCAACTGCACCCGCTGCGTGCGCTTCACGCAGGAAATCGCCGGGCTGATGGAGCTGGGGCAGGCCTTCCGCGGCGACCGCGCCGAAGTCATGTCCTTCATGGAAAAAACGGTCGATTCCGAGCTTTCCGGCAACGTGATCGACCTTTGCCCGGTGGGTGCGCTGACCTCGAAGCCGTTCCGTTTTTCCGCCCGCACCTGGGAACTGGCGCGGCGCAAATCGGTCAGCCCGCACGATGGCCTGGGCAGCAATCTGATCGTGCAGACCCAGCACAATCGTGTCATGCGCGTGCTGCCGCTCGAAAACGAGCAGATCAACGAATGCTGGCTTTCGGACAAGGAACGCTTTTCCTACGCGGGACTGAACTCCACGGAGCGTCTCACCCAACCGATGGTCAAGCAGGGCGGCCAGTGGCGGGAAGTCGATTGGAACGTCGCGCTCGACTACGCGGCTCACGCGCTACGCGACGTGGCCAGGAACCATGGCGCCGCCAACATCGGCGCTTTGCTCAGTCCACACGCCACGCTTGAGGAAATGGCGCTGTCTGCCAAGCTGCTGCGTGGCCTCGGCAGTGACAACATGGATTTCCGCCTGCGTCAGTCGGACTTTACGGCCGACGGCAAACGTCAGGGTACGCCCTGGCTGGGCATGAAGATTGCCGAAATCAACGCGTTGGACCGCGTGCTGGTGGTCGGCAGCTTCCTGCGCAAGGACCACCCATTGATCGCGCAGCGTTTGCGTCAGACAGCGAAGAAAGGCACGCAGGTTTCCCTCATCCACGCGGCCGATGATGACCTGCTGCTCAAACTGTTCGCCAAAACGATTGTTGCACCAACGCAATTGCCCGCGCAACTTGCCGCGGTGGTCAAGGCTGTCGCCGAACTCAAAGGTGCGGCGACTGATCCGGCGCTGGCAAAAGTCGGCGCTGGCGGGACGGCGTCAGACGGCGCCGCCAACGCGGAGATGGCGAAGCAAATCGCTGCCAGCCTGGTTTCCGGTAGCCACGTCGGGATACTGCTTGGTAACTTTGCTCAGCAACACCCGCAGGCCGCCACGCTCAATGCACTGGCCCAACAACTGGCGGGTTTGCTTGGCGCGAAATTCGGCTTCCTGGGCGAAGCCGCCAACAGTGTCGGCGGTTTTGTCGCCGGTGCCGTGCCGTCCGCAACGGGTATGAACGCCGCCGCCATGCTGGCGGCGCCGCGCAAGGTCTATCTGTTGCTGGGCACGGAACCGGAACTCGATTGCGCCGACGGTGCGCACGCCCTGGCGGCGCTGCAGCAGGCCAGCAGCGTGATCGTGCTCGCGCCCTTCAAGTCGCGCGCCGCGCTTGATTACGCCGATGTGCTGTTGCCGGTTTCACCCTTCAGCGAAACGTCCGGCACTTTTGTCAACACCGAAGGTCGCGTACAAAGTTTTTATGCCGTGACCAAGCCGCAGGGCGAAGCCCGTCCGGCCTGGAAAGTGCTGCGCGTGCTGGGCAACCTGCTCGAACTTGACGGTTTTAGCTACGACAGCTCGGAGCAGGTGCGCGACGAGGTGCTGGGTGGCAAGCCTGAATTCGTATCCGGCCTCGACAATCGTCTTGCTGGTGTTGCCATCGAACTGCCGGCAGCAGGGGGCGTGGAGCGCATTGCCGATGTGCCGATCCATTTTGCCGACGCTTTGGCGCGACGGGCGCCGGCTTTGCAGGCGACTGTCGATGCGCTTGCCCCGACAGCGCGCATGAACGCCGCGCTGCTGGCAAAGCTGGGTGTGATCGCGGGTGATAACGTAAAAGTCGGCGCTGGCGGGACGAAGTGCCCCGCAGCGGGTACGGCGACTCTGGTCGCTCAACTCGATGCCGGCGTGCCTGACAATTGCGTCCGGATCGCGGCGGCGCATGCCTCGACGGCCGGGCTTGGCGCAATGTTTGCAACCATGACCGTGGAACGCCTGTGATGGAAGCTCAACTCCTCCAATTCCTGCAGACACAACTGGGCTCACAGTGGTGGCCCACTTTCGAACCCCTCTGGCCGGCGGTCTGGGCGCTCCTGCAAGTCGTGGCCATCCTTGCGCCGCTGGTGTTGGCGGTGGCGTACCTGCCGTACTTCGAGCGCAAGGTCATCGCCTACATGCATGTGCGCATCGGCCCCAACCGTGTCGGCCCCGCGGGTCTGCTGCAGCCGATAGCCGACGCGCTCAAGCTGGTGTTCAAGGAAGTCATCATTCCCGCCAAGGCCAGCAAGGGGCTGTATATCCTCGGCCCGATCATGGCGCTTGCACCGGCGCTGGTGGCCTGGGCGGTGATCCCCTTCGACGCCGGCCTGGTGTTGGCGGATCTCGATGTCGGCTTGCTCTATCTGCTGGCAATCAGCTCCCTCGGTGTCTATGGCATCATCATTTCAGGTTGGGCTTCGAACTCAAAATATGCCTTCCTTGGCGCGATGCGCTCGACTGCCCAGATGGTGTCCTACGAGATTTCGATGGGCATGGCCCTGGTCGTGGTGTTGATGGTGTCGAACAGTCTAAACCTGTCCGCGATTGTTGCCGGGCAGGGCGAGGGGATGTTCGCCGACATGGGCCTGGGTTTCCTGTCGTGGAACTGGTTGCCGCTGCTGCCGATGTTCATGGTGTTCCTGATTTCCGGCGTGGCTGAAACCAACCGCGCGCCGTTCGACGTGGTCGAAGGCGAGTCGGAGATCGTCGCCGGCCACATGGTCGAATACTCGGGCATGGCCTTCGCGCTGTTCTTCCTCGCCGAATATGCCAACATGATCCTGATTTCGGCGGCAGTGTCGATCTTCTTCCTCGGCGGCTGGTTGTCTCCGGTGGGATTCCTGCCGGACGGCATCTGGTGGCTGATTGCCAAGATTTCGGTGATTTTGTTCCTGTTCCTCTGGTTCCGCGCGACGTTTCCGCGCTATCGATACGACCAGATCATGCGCCTGGGTTGGAAGGTGTTCCTCCCGCTGTGCTTCCTCTGGATTGTTGTCGTCGGCATCTGGATGTTGTCGCCGCTCAATATCTGGAAATAAGAGAGGACGACACTGGACATGGCTGCAATGAAAGACTTCCTTAAAAGCTTTTTCCTCGTTGAACTATTCAAGGGCATGGCGCTGACCGGGCGGTACTTTTTCGCCCGCAAGATTACCGTGCAGTATCCGGACGAAAAAACTCCGCAAGGATTCCGTTTCCGGGGACTTCATGCGTTGCGCCGCTATCCGAATGGTGAAGAGCGCTGCATTTCCTGCAAGCTGTGCGAGGCAGTTTGTCCCGCGCTGGCAATCACCATCGAAGGGACTGAGCGCACGGACGCGAATGGGCAGACCTCGCGGCGTACTTCGCGCTATGACATCGATCTGACCAAGTGCATCTTCTGCGGATTCTGCGAAGAAGCCTGCCCGGTCGATGCCATCGTCGAAACGCATATTTTCGAATATCACGGTGAAACGCGCGGCGATCTTCACTACACCAAGCAAATGCTGCTGGCCAATGGCGACCGATACGAAGCAGAAATCGCCAAAAACCGCGCGTTGGACGCCCCCTACAGGTAGCAGGCAGACAATGGAATTCAAAACCTTCGTCTTTTATGTCCTTGCGGCAATCTTGCTGCTGGCCGCGCTGCGCGTCATCACTGCCAGGAACCCGGTGCATGCAGTGTTGTTTCTCGTGCTGTCCTTTTTTTCCGCGGCCTGTCTGTGGCTGCTCCTGCAGGCCGAGTTTCTGGCCATCGTGCTGATCATGGTCTACGTGGGCGCCGTGATGGTGTTGTTCATGTTCGTGGTGATGCTGCTCGATATCGATATTGAACGCCTGCGCCATCGCTTCTGGAGCTACCTGCCGCTGGGGGCGATGATCGGTCTGTTGATCGTGGTGCAGATGGCGCTGGTGCTGTCCGGCAAGTACTTCAGCGCCGAAGCCTTGCCGGGTCATTCGATGCCTGCTGATTACAGCAATACCAAGGAGCTTGCCCGCCTGCTCTTTACCGAATACTACTACCCGTTCGAAATTGTCGGCGCCATCCTGCTGGTCGGCATCATTGCGGCCGTCATGCTGACGCTGCGGCGGCGCAAGGACACGAAATATCAGAAACCCGCGGAGCAGCTTGCTGTCAAGCGCAATGATCGTGTCCGCATGGTCAGCATGGCAGCCGAAAAAGACGAACCGTCCGTCGATCCGTCCGCCACGGCGGAAAAGCGGGAAGGTCAATAAGCCATGCTCTCACTTTCCCATTACCTGATCCTCGCGGCGATGCTTTTCTCCATCAGCATCGTCGGCATCTTCCTCAACCGCAAGAACATCATCGTGCTGTTGATGGCCATTGAGTTGATGCTTCTTTCGGTGAACCTGAACTTCATCGCCTTCTCGCACTATCTGAATGACCTTTCCGGCCAGTTGTTCGTGTTCTTCATCCTGGCCGTCGCGGCAGCCGAGGCCGCGATCGGCCTGGCGATTCTGGTGGCGCTGTTCCGCAACCTCTCGTCCATCCATGTCGATGATCTCGACAGCCTGAAAGGGTGATTCGCTGACATGAAGACCCTTTATCTCATCGTTCCGTTCGCTCCACTGCTGGGCGCCATCATCGCCGGATTCTTCGGTGGACTTATTGGCCGCGTGGGCGCGCATGTCGTCACCATTCTGGGTGTGACCATTTCCTTTCTGGCCTCGCTGGTCATCATGCGCGATGTCATGGCCGGCAACACCTTCAATGGCGACCTCTACACCTGGCTGGAGTCGGGCGGCCTGAGTCTGAAGATCGGCTTCCTGATCGATCAGCTGACGGTGGTGATGATGGTTGTCGTCACCTTCGTTTCCCTGATGGTGCATATCTACACCATCGGCTACATGGCGCACGACGAGGACAACTGGCCGGCCGGCAGCAAGGCCGGCAAAAATAGCTACCAGCGTTTCTTTGCCTATATCTCGCTGTTCACCTTTTCGATGCTGATGCTCGTCATGAGCAACAACTTCGTCCAGCTCTTCTTCGGCTGGGAAGCGGTCGGCCTGGTGTCCTACCTGTTGATCGGCTTCTGGTCGACCCGGCCGACGGCGATCTACGCCAACCTCAAGGCCTTTCTGGTTAACCGCGTCGGCGATTTCGGTTTTCTTCTCGGCATCGGCCTGATCGCCGCCTATGCCGGCAGCCTTGACTACGCCACAGTCTTCGGCATGTCCAAAGAACTGGCGACCATTACGGAGGAAGTCACCGGCTGGCCGCTGATTACCGCAATCTGCATCGGCCTGTTCGTCGGCGCAATGGGCAAGTCGGCGCAATTTCCGCTGCACGTCTGGCTGCCCGATTCGATGGAAGGCCCGACGCCGATCTCCGCGCTGATCC
>CAZOMI010000005.1:0-1935 GCA_964580925.1 uncultured Methyloversatilis sp. | reverse complement strand
CCATGGTCACGGCCGGCATCTTCATGGTCGCGCGCATGTCGCCGCTGTTCGAGCTATCCGACACCGCGTTGTCCTTCGTCATCGTCATCGGCGCGATCACCACGCTGTTCATGGCGCTGATCGCCATTGTGCAGACCGACATCAAGCGCGTGGTCGCCTATTCGACGCTTTCGCAACTCGGCTACATGACCATGGCGCTGGGCACCTCGGCCTATTCGGTCGCCATCTTCCACCTGATGACGCACGCCTTCTTCAAGGCGGTGCTGTTCCTCGGCGCCGGTTCGGTCATCATCGCCATGCACCATGTGCAGGACATGCGCCAGATGGGGGGTCTGCGCAAGTATCTGCCGATCACCTACGCGACGATGCTGATTGGCGCGATCGCCAACGCCGGTTTGCCGCCCTTCGCCGGTTTCTTCTCCAAGGATTCGATCATCATGGCGGTGCAGGCAGCGCAGATCCCCGGCGCGACCTTTGCCTATGTCTGCGCGCTGGCGGCGGTATTTGTCGGCGGCCTGTACTCCTTCCGGCTCATTTTCTTCACTTTCCACGGCAAGGAACGTTTTCGTGAGGCGGCGCATGACGCCCATCACGGGCATGGACAGCATGGCGTGCATGTCCCCCACGAATCGCCCAAGGTCGTCACCGTGCCGCTGATCCTGCTGTCGATCCCGGCGATTGCTTCCGGGTGGCTGATCGGTTCCTTCCTCTATGGCAGCTGGTTTGGCGACGCAATCTACATTTCCGCCGCGCACACCGGCATGGCGCAATTGCAGGCGGCCTTCACGGGGGTATTCGGCATGCTGGCGCATGGCCTGGTGACACTGCCGTTCTGGCTGGCGCTCGCCGGCGCGGCGACGGCCTGGTTCCTCTACATCAAGCGTCCAGATCTGCCGGCGGTCATCAAGCGGAAGTCGGGCGTGCTGGCAACCATTCTCGAAGAGAAATATGGTTTCGACAAATTCAACGAGTGGTTCTTTGCCGGTGGCGCGCGCGGTCTGGGTCGCGGCCTCTGGAAGGTTGGCGACGAGACGCTGATCGATGGCGTGGCGGTGAATGGTTCGGCGCGCCTGGTGGGTTGGTTCTCCAGCGTCGTGCGCCTGATCCAGTCCGGCCACATCTATCAATATGCGTTCTCCATGATCATCGGCGTGTTTGTGCTGCTGACCCTTTGGCTGAACCGGGTTTGATGGCTTAATTTGACGAGATAACCGGATAACGTGCAGATGAGTTCCTATCTACTGAGTCTCGCGATCTGGGTGCCGATCCTGGGCGCCCTGATGGTCTTCGCCGCTGGACCGAACAAGAACCTGGCGCGCTGGACGGCCCTGCTGGTGGCCATGGCCGGTTTCGTCGTGACCCTGCCGCTGTATCTCGGCTTCGACATGTCCGAGGCCGGCATGCAGTTCGTCGAACAGCGCGCCTGGATTCCCCGCTTCAACATCGAATACCTGCTGGGCATCGACGGCATCTCGGTGCTGTTCATCCTGCTCAACAGCTTCATCACCATCATCGTCGTGATTGCCGGCTGGCAGGTGATCGAGGACAAGGTCGCGCAGTACCTGGGCGCCTTTCTCATCATGTCGGGCCTGATGAACGGCATTTTCAGCGCGCTCGACGCGGTTTTGTTCTACGTCTTCTTCGAGGCTTCGCTGATCCCGATGTACATCATCATCGGCGTCTGGGGCGGTCATAACCGCGTCTATGCGGCCTTCAAGTTCTTCCTCTACACGCTGCTCGGCTCCTTGTTGATGCTGATCGCGCTGATCTATCTGTTCCTCTCTTCGGGTGGCAGCTTCAACCTGCTTGAGTGGCACCAGTTGCGCATCGACATGACGCCGCAGATCCTCATCTTCCTCGCCTTCCTGGTGGCCTTTGCCGTCAAGGTGCCGATGTGGCCGGTGCATACCTGGTTGCCGGACGCCCACGTCGAGG